>USEF01000034.1 GCA_900553475.1 uncultured Collinsella sp.
CGGCCGCCGGGGGGACGACGGATGCCGCGGGTACGGCATTATCTGCCGCGGTGCCCTGCGGTGCCACGATGTTGAGCGCTATCGGTGCAAAAGCGATCTCTTCCAGGTACGCCTCGATGGTCGGCTGATGCTTTTTGAGCTGAGCGATGGCAAATCGTGAGGGGGCCTCAATCGTCAAGGTGTCCTCGGTCAGGCTCACGGCGCGCGATTGCCCCAGCATGTTGATGAGGCGCGCATCTTGGCCGTCGCGCTGACAAAAGGCGATGGCATCCCCCAGGATGATGCTTGCTTCCTCGTCCACTGTCTCTCCCGTTCTTTAGCTCTGAGCTCGCACGCGAGCGGCGCCGAGTTCGGTCAGATGGTATTTCTGGCCATGCTTGATGACCAAGCCGGCCTGCGCCAAGTCATTGAGCGTGCGTGACCAAGTGGGGGCCGAGTTTCCAAACGCCCTCGCCAGATCGGTTGCACCGCACGCTTGATTTTGCGCCAGATAGCCCAGCGCGGCGTTGCCGCGATCGCTTACGAACACGTCCGGTTGTGGCTGCGCATACTGATTTGCTGCATTAGGATACATCATTTGAGCTGCTGGTTGTTGAGAACTCTGCATCGGCGGCATTTGCTGTTGAAAACTTTGAGGCCACTGTTGGTAAGGCTGCAGAGGCATCTGTTGGGCCCAGGGGTTGTACTGCTGCTGCGGCATCTGCTGGTACGGCTGCTGATATCCCTGCTGGTACTGCTGCGGGAACTGCTGGCCATACCCCAGTGGCGGCATCTGCTGATATGGATATCCCCGTTGGTACGGCTGATAGCCCATTTGCTGGCCACCCGGTGCCCCCGTCGCCTGCTGCATCGCTGCTGCATCCTGATCTGCCAGCGGCATGGCCTCTGGCATGTTTGGCGTCATCGACATAGATGCTGCCTGGGGCTCTTGTGTGGGAAGTATTCCGGGCTGCTGCATCTGCCCCACGGGGGGCTGCATCTGCTGCGTTGCCATGGGCTGCTGCGCAAAAGCTCCCGGCAGGGGATATGTGGGCTGCTCCGTCTCGGGCCGCACGGCAGCACCGCGTCCGCCGGCACGCTCGATTTCCTGCACGCGTTTAGGGTTCAGGCTTACCGTAACCACGGTGCCGTTGCCCATGTTGTCCTCGATGGATACGGCACCGCCGGCGTTTTCCAAATACTCCTGCACCATGGGAAACCCTGCTCCGGTTCCACGGATATAGCGCTTCATCTTGCTGTTTGCGCTGGTAACGCCAAAGTCGAAAGCGCGTTCCTTGTCGTCGATGCCGGGTCCTTGGTCAGCAAAGCGGATGGTGTCTCCGCCGTCCAGAATCGAGATGATGGGCTCTGCAAAGTGTGCGTGGATAAAGTTTTCGACAATCTCGCGGATGACCATGAGCGAGATATGGCCACCTTGTTCTTTCATGCACTGGTAGACGGTGTTGGTCGTCTCTTCCAAATACGTGCGGACATCTTGCGGATCAATGACGATCACACGCGGTGTCGACAGCATGTCGTCATAGACGGCGATGCGCGCGGCGTACATGGCTTTTGGCGCCTGCGTTGTCGTCTGTTCACCTTCGTCACGCTCTTCGCGCACGCCGGTGATGTGCTCGTTGTCGGGTGCCGGGTCTCCGGAATCGACCATGGTGTAAAAGTCGTCAGACATGCCGCTCGCAATCTTCCAAAAGGTTTCGAACAAATAGTAGCTCACCGTGCAATGTTTCTCATCTTTCGACAAACTTTCAAAACCTGTTGAAAACTTTGGAAAACGGACGAAAAGTTCTCAACATTGCCAACATGACCTGTTGAAAACTCGATGAAATATCGTGAAAAGTTGCCATGCACCGCTAAATCGAGCTTGGCTTATGGGGGAACCGTGTGAACTGCGCAACCTTTTACCTTTGATTTCTTGACATTTGAACATTGATTTCCCTACAATCTTCAAGCTCACGTGTCTATATCTGCGTCCGCGTCCCCGCGGACACTCGAAATGCAGCAGGAGGAACTTAAGATGAAGCGTACGTATCAGCCTAATAAGCGTAAGCGTGCCAAGACCCATGGCTTCCGTGCCCGTATGGCCACTAAGGGTGGTCGTGCCGTGCTCGCCCGTCGTCGCGCCAAGGGCCGCAAGCGTCTCACTGTCTAGCAGCGATACACACATCTCGCATGAAGACTATTAAGTCTCGGCAAGATTTCGAGCATGTGTTCAGTCAGGGGCGTCGTTTCAATCACCCTCTGATTCGAATGACCATATGTGAATCGGTTGGCGAAGGCGACTCCGGAAGGGTCGCCTTCGTTGGTGCTAAACGGCTCGGTTGTGCTGTCGTGCGCAACCGTTCTAAGCGTGTGATGCGCGAGGCCGCCCGCAGCTGTGGATTTCCCGTTGCGGGTTATGACATCATCTTGTTTGCAACTCCCAAGACGAGGGTTTCCTCGCCGCAGGAGATGGACAAGGCGTTGCGTTCGCTTATGAAGCGCGCCGGCGTTGCCGGGGAGGAGCGATGAGCAATCACGTTTTGCGACGTGTTGCCATCGCTCCTATTCGCATATATCAACAGGTTATTTCGCCCTTATTGCCTGACGCCTGCATTTATTACCCAACGTGCTCGCAATACGCCATCCAGGCGATTGAGAAGCACGGTGTTTTGAGAGGCTGCTGGCTTGCCGTGAGGCGCATCGCTCGCTGCAATCCCCTGCACGTCGGCGGTTATGACCCTGTGCCCTAGCGGGCACTCGCTATCGGAGGAAAACTTACATGTGGGATTGGATCGTTAACATCCTTTTCGAGCTGCTCAAGCTCATCCAGACCTTTGCGGTCGACTGGGGCCTGTCCATCATCATCCTGGTGGTCATCATCCGTCTGCTGCTGACGCCGCTCATGCTCAAGTCGACCAAGTCGACGGCTCGCATGCAGGTGCTGCAGCCCAAGATGCTCGAGATCCAGGAGCGCTATGCCGACGATCCCCAGCGTCAGGCCGAGGAGATGCAGAAGTTCTACAGCGAGAACAAGTTCAACCCCATGGCTGGCTGTCTGCCGCTGCTGATTCAGATGCCTATCCTGTTCGCCCTGTTTACATTGCTGCGCAACCTGCCGCAGTACTTTAACGACGGCACGTTCTCGTTCTTCAACATCCTGCCCGACCTGACCACCACGCCGAGCGCTTCCTTTGCCGATGGCTTTATGGTTGCACTGCCTGCGCTGGTTTGCCTGATCCTGTTCGCCGTCCTGACCCTGATTCCGCAGCTCTATATGTCGCGCAACCAGACCGGCCAGCAGGCTCAGAGCATGCGTATGATGGCCGTTGTCATGACGGTCATGATGCTTTGGATGGGCTGGAGCCTTCCCGTTGGTGTTCTGCTGTACTACGACGTCTCGTCTGCTTGGCAGGTTATCCAGCAGATTTTTGTGACGCAGAAGGTCATCGACAAGGCGAAGGCCGATGAGGAGGAGCGTCTTAAGAACGCTCCGCTGCAGGTTGAGGTCATTCGTCGAGAGAAGAAGCCGCGCCCGCACAAGAAGAAGTAACGGGATATCAATCTTATTTAGGTACCTAACTTTTGGAGTACGTTATGTCTGAAGAGATCATCGAGGATATGCTTGAGGAGGTTGCCCCGCAGGTCGCGGGCGATTATCCCGAGATTGCACAGCGCTACAAGGCTGGTGAAGAGCTGACCGATGAGGAGCTCGACACCATTGCCGATGTTGCGATTTCCATCCTGCGTTCCATCCTTTCGCACTTCGATGCCGCCAACTCTCCTATCGATGAGTATGAGGGCGACGAGGGTGAGCTGATTTTGGATGCAACGGCTCCCGACCTTGCTGTTCTCATTGGCCGTCATGGTCGCACCCTTGATGCCCTTCAGGTTATGTTCTCTTTGCTGGTGAGCCGCAAACTTGGCTTTAGGTATCCGGTTGTAGTGGACGTAGAGGGATACAAGAGTCGCCGTCAGGACAAGGTTGCTTCCATGGCTCAGTCTGCTGCCGAGCGTGCCATCCGCACTCATAAGAGTGTTTCGCTTCCGCCCATGAATGCCTACGAGCGTCGACTGGTTCACATTGCACTTCGTGGCAATGATGCCGTCGATACTCATTCTGAGGGTTCTGACCCTGATCGCCATGTGGTGATTGTTGCTCGATAATCTTCTCGAGCTTATGCTAAGGGGACGTGGTTTCCACGTCCCCTTTTTTTGTCAAAAGTTCTCGATACACTGATTTTTGTCAGAAAGGAGCTTTCGTTGTTAGTACTTACTGATCAGCAGGCTGACGAGATGTTGAGTCGTCTAACTTCCTATTGCAAAGAGTATTCCTTGAGCGTAACTGATGTTGAGCTGAGAAAATGTATTCAGCATTTGGATTTGGTTCTAGAAACAAATAAGACAACCAATCTCACCCGTATTCTTAACGTAGAAGATGCTGCAGTACTTCATATCCTCGACTCACTTGTTTTGCTCCCCTATATCAACAAGGCTCCTGAGGGAGCTTTGCTCGATATGGGAACAGGTGCGGGCTTCCCTGGTATTCCATTAACTATAACCACGCATCGTAAAGCTACTTATATTGACTCTGTTGGCAAGAAGGTTGATGCGGTTAATTCCTTTGTCCATGCTCTTGGATTGAAACATGCTCATGCGGTTCATGATCGTCTTGAAGAATTTGCTCGAAGCCATAAGAAGCAGTTCTCTGTTGTAACCGCCCGCGCACTGGCCCCTCTACCGATTCTTGTTGAGTATGCGGCTCCGTATCTGAAGGATGGAGGGCTATTTGTTATAACCAAGGGCAATCCTTCGGATGAGGAGCTTGCTTCCGGCATGTCAGCAGCTAAGATTTGCGGCTTCACTTTGCTTCTGAATGACGCAATTGATTTGCCTGAAGGCTTGGGTCACAGGGAGTTCATTGTTCTTAAGAAGAGTCATCCAGCATCTGTCTCATTGCCTCGTGCAAATGGCGTGGCAAAGAAGAATCCGCTTGCCTAGATGTTTCACGTGAAACATAATGGATACTAACAACTTGCAGTGTTTCACGTGAAACATGGCGGTTGATATCGATTCGGAATGTTTCACGTGAAACATCCTCCGTTTGACAGCTTTAATACACACCAGGAGGGACCGTGGGATTTCGCGACGTTAAGCGTTCTAAGAGCGCAAAAGACACGCGTATCATTGCAATCATCAATCAAAAAGGCGGCGTCGGTAAGTCAACGACGGCTGTAAACCTTGCAGCAGCACTGGGTGAGCAGGGTCGTAAGACACTGATTGTCGATTTTGATCCGCAGGGAAACAGCACCAGTGGATTCGGAATTGAAAAAGAAGACCTTGATCACTGCATCTATGATGCATTGTTGAATGATGTGCCGGCAGAATCGCTTGTTCTTGATACAAATTGTAAAAAGGTATTCGTTATTCCGGCTACAATTCAACTTGCAGGCGCGGAAATTGAGCTCGTAAGCGCAATTGCTCGTGAAACCCGCCTCAAAGATTTGCTTGAGCCGATTCAGGACGAGTTTGACTTTATTTTCATTGACTGTCCTCCTTCGCTCGGCCTGCTTACTATCAACGCTTTGACCGCAGCAGACAGCGTTTTGATTCCGATCCAGTGCGAATATTACGCACTCGAGGGCGTTACGAAGCTGCTTGAGTCAATGAAGATGGTCAAATCACGGCTGAACAAGGGCTTAGACACCTATGGTGTGCTTATGACCATGTATGACTCGCGTACTTCACTATCAAATCAGGTTGTTGAGGAGGTTCAATCGTACTTTGGTGATAAGGCGTTTAAGACGCTAATCCCCCGTACGGTTAAAATCTCCGAAGCTCCGTCTTTTGGAGAACCGGTAATTACCTATGCACCTCAAAATAAGGGTGCAAAAGCATATATGAACCTTGCAAAAGAGGTGATCAAGCGTGCCTAGTGTAAAGAAACGTGGCGGATTGGGACGTGGACTCAATGCTTTGGTCTCAGAGGCCGAGTATGAGACCGGCGGTTCGGCTGCATCGGCTTCAAATGCCGCATCTGAAACAAAACTACCTATTGAGGATATCGTTCCCAACTCTAATCAGCCACGAATTCATTTTAACGAAACTGAACTTCGCGAGTTAAGCGAGTCAATCCAAGAGCACGGCGTTTTGCAGCCGCTTTTGGTTCGCAAGCATGGAAATGGCTATGAGATCATTGCTGGTGAGCGGCGTTACCAAGCTTCAAAGCTTGCTGGCCTTGAAGAATTGCCAGTCATCATTAAAGAGGTAAATGATGAAGAGATGCTGGCTCTTGCTCTTATCGAAAACCTTCAGCGTTCTGATCTGAATCCCGTCGAAGAGGCTAAGGGCTATCGCCAACTCATTGATGCCAGCGGGATGACCCAGGAGGCATTGTCGAAGGCAGTAAGCAAGTCACGCTCTGCAATTACAAACTCGCTGCGTCTTCTCGATCTCCCCGAAGTAGTTCAGCAGATGATTTTTGAGGGCAAACTTACTGCTGGTCATGCACGTGCGATTCTTGCAGTTCCCTATGAGGACGCGCGTATTCGACTTGCAGAGAAAGTTGTTACAGAGGGCCTTTCCGTAAGAGCGACAGAAAATCTTGCTCCGTTGTTTTCTGCCGGAGAGACACCTAAGACGCCAAGGCCTGCAACGCCTCAGTCCTTTAAAAAGGCTGCCCGTGTGCTTCGTCAGGTATTTAATACTAACGTGCGTGTGAAGAGCTCTCGTGGAAAGAATAAGATTGAGATTGAGTTTAAAGACGAGGAAGATCTCTCTCGTATTCTTGGCGAAATGATTCAGTTTGATCAAGGAGGCCAAGATGAGGAATAAGATTTTAACAGCGATTGCATTGGTGACGACTGTCGCGGCTGGTGCCTTTGCTGGCTATAAGATCGCGACAGACGATGAACTTCGAGGTCGTTTGCTTCGTGGCGCGCAAGATATCGTCGATACTTCCAAAAAGAAAATGGATGTTATGACGGAAGATGTTGCCATGCGTACAGCTCAGGTAACGAAGAATCCCAAGATTAATCAAGGTTGGGTCAGCAACCAATGGGAAAATGTAGGCTATTAGGTACCTAACAATTACTCAGCATATTTTGAGGGGGTCCTTGTCTGATTCATGAGACAAGGACCCCTTATTTTGGCCGTAAAAAATGGGACAGGTAGCAGCTGATTCAAAATTAAGGTCAATAAATGAAACGACCCCGGTTGCATATTCTGTAACCGGGGTCGTTCGATGTTTCACATGAAACGTTTTGGGATGCGACTCCCCTATGCGTTCTTCTGAACTTTGAAGCGCTGCTTCAGCTGTCCGCAAGCGGCGTCAATATCGTTACCACGGGAGTTACGAATCGTGGTCTCGATGCCACGGGACTCAAGACGACGCTGAAGATCCTCAACCTTATGAATCGGCGACGGCTTGAGCGGGCTACCCTCGATGTCGTTAAGCTGAATGAGGTTAACGTGGCACAGCGTTCCCTCGCAGAAGTCGCAGAGCGCCTGCATTTCGGGATTCGTATCGTTGACGCCTTCGATCATGGCATACTCATAGGTCGGGCGGCGGCCGGTCTTCTCGGTGTAGAGCTGAAGCGCTTCGTGAAGGCGAAGCAGCGTGTACTTCTTAACACCGGGCATGAGCTTATTGCGCGTCGACTGGATGGCGGAATGCAGGGAAACGGCAAGCGTGAACTGCTCGGGGATGTCGGCAAATTTGCGAATACCGGGAATAACGCCGCTGGTAGAGACGGTGAGGTGACGAGCACCGATACCGATGCCATCGGGGTCGTTGAGGATTCGCAACGCCTTGAGAACCTCGTCGTAGTTGGCAAACGGCTCGCCCTGGCCCATGAAGACAACGCTCGTGACGCGCTCGCCAAAGTCGTTGGATACATGAAGTACCTGGTCGACGATCTCTTGAGCGGTCAGAGAGCGCTTGAGGCCGTTGAGACCGGTAGCGCAAAAGGCGCAGCCCATGCCACAGCCAGCCTGGGTGGAAACGCAGACGGAAAGCTTGTTACGACGGGGCATACCGACAGTCTCGACGGAAACGCCGTCGTGGTACTCGAGCAGATACTTGCGAGAGCCATCTTTGGAAACCTGCTTGGTTAGTTCAGTCGGCGTGTCAAAGGCAAAAGCCTCTTTAAGCTGCTCGCGGAAGGCCTTGGGGAGGTTGGTCATATCGTCAAACGAACAAACGTTCTTCTCAAAAACCCATTCGATAAGTTGCTTTGCGCGAAAAGCGGGTTGGCCGAGTTCGGCGACAAGTTCGCGAATATCGTTTTGGCTCAAATCGCGAATGTCTTGAGATTTAGTCCTGGGATTCATGGAAGCCTTTCGATTTTGGGGAAACGTAGAGGGTATCGCTACAATATGGTATCAGCTGCAGAAATTATAGAGGAGGAGTCTGCCCATGCCGGGTAAAAGCCTAGAGAACATGCACGTAGCGGTCTTGGCGGGCGGTCATTCCGCCGAGCGCGAGATCTCGCTCAATTCGGGAAAGAACGTTGTGGTGGCACTGAAGGAAGCCGGCTACACCTCGGTGGAGCTGCTCGACACGGCCGCTGATGATTTTATGGTAACCATGGCGACCGGCGGCTTTGACGTGGCGTTTATCGCCATGCACGGTGCCGGCGGCGAGGATGGCGCCATGCAGGGTGCCATGGAGACCCTGGGTATCCCCTACACGGCCTCGGGCGTGCTTGCCAGCGCCTGCGGTGCCGACAAGGAGGTCTCTAAGCTCTTATACGCCAAGGCGGGCATCCCCATTGCCCCCGGCCTTGCGCTCGAGGTGGGCGATGAAGTCGATATCGATCATATCGTCGAGGTCTGTGGCGAGCGCTGCTTTGTGAAGCCGGCCGTCAACGGTTCCAGCTATGGCATTTCCCTGGTCCATGAGCCCTCCGAGCTGCCCGCGGCAATTGCCAAGGCGTTTGAGTACGGCGACAAAGTGCTGGTCGAGAAGTGCATCGAGGGTACCGAGATCACCGTCGGCGTGTACGGCGAGGACGACGTGCGCGCCCTGCCGATTGTCGAGATTCGCAAGCCCGAGGACTGTGAGTTCTACGATCTGGACGTGAAGTATGTCGACCCTACGGACATCCATCGTATTCCGGCGCAGATTTCACCCGAGAATTACGCTCGCGCTCAGGAGCTTGCCTGTGCTGCTCACAAGGCCCTCGGTTGCCTGGGCATCTCGCGCAGCGATTTTATCGTGAGCGAGGACGGCCCCGTCATCCTCGAGACCAACACCATTCCCGGCATGACCGATACGTCGCTGTATCCGGATGAGATTCGCCACACAGACGACATGACGTTCCCGCAGGTCTGTGACAGCCTGATCCGTATGGGCCTTCGTCGAGCGGGCATTGCATGCTAATCGAGGACGCGGTTTCGTCAGGAACGCCGCAGTTTGTCATCGACTCCTATGCCACGCTTGCCGAACGCGCCAAAACGCAGTCCTTCGGCCTTATCGAGGAAGATGTGATTGTCCTCGATACCGAGACCACAGGTCTTTCGGTGCAGGACAACGAGCTGATCGAGATCTCGGCGGCCCGTCTTTCGGGCCGCGAGATCGTCGACCGCTTCGATACCTTCGTGCATCCCAAGCAGCTAATTCCCGCCGAGATTACCGAGCTCACGAGCATTACAAATGCCGATGTGGCAGATGCCCCGTCGGCCGCTGAGGCCGTCGCCGCTCTCGCCGATTTTGTCGGTGGTTGCCCGGTGATCGCACATAACGCCACGTTCGATCGCTCGTTTATCGAGTCGGTCAAAGGCGGCGTCAACGTGAGCGATATCTGGATCGATTCGCTGGCGCTGTCGCGCATCGCGCTTCCGCGCCTGGCCTCGCACAAGCTGTCTTTTATGGCCGATCTGTTTGGCTGTGACTCGGTATCACACCGTGCCAATGCCGACGTCGACGCCCTGTGTGGCGTATGGCGTGTGTTGCTCGTGGCGCTCACCGACTTGCCCCAGGGCCTCATGGCGCGCCTAGCCGACATGCATCCGGATGTGCCTTGGTCCTATCGTCCTATCTTCTCATTCTTGGCGGGGCAGAACCCTGGTTCTATCTTCTCTCTCAGCGCCGCTCGTGCTGACGTTCTCAGCGCCGCTCGCGCCGACGATCGGGTGGACGCCGACGAACTGCCGGTCCTCAAGATGCCGAGTCGTGAGGAGATTGAGGCAGACTATGCGCCGGGTGGCCTGGTCAATCGCATGTATCCCACTTACGAGCCGCGTGATGAGCAGATCGCGATGGCGCTCGAGGTCCGCGATGCGCTGGTCACGGGCACACATCGCGTAATTGAGGCGGGCACGGGCGTCGGCAAATCGATGGCCTATCTGGTGCCTTTTGCCGAGGCAGCACGCCGTAACAACATCACGGTTGGTATTGCGACCAAATCGAACAATCTTGCCGACCAGCTCATGTACCATGAGCTGCCAAAACTTGCCGAGCAACTGGACGGTGGTCTGTCATTTTGCGCTCTCAAGGGCTATGACCACTATCCGTGCCTGCGCAAGCTTGAGCGCATGAGCCGAGGCCAGGTCGAGATTACCACCAAGCGCGATCCGGCGGACACGCTCACGGCGGTCGCGGTCATTATGGCGTACGTCTGCCAATCAGCCGATGGCGACCTCGACTCGCTCGGCATTCGGTGGCGCAGCGTCAACCGTCCCGACTTTACGACGGCCTCGCGCGAGTGTGCTCGTCGCCTCTGCCCGTTTTTCCCTGATAAATGTTTGGTCCACGGCGCTCGCCGTCGTGCGGCGCATGCCGATGTGGTGGTCACCAACCATTCCCTGCTGTTCCGCAATGTCGCGGCCGAGGGCAGGATTTTACCTCCGATTCGTCATTGGGTAATCGACGAGGCCCATTCCATCGAGCGCGAGGCGCGCCGCCAGTGGGCGCGCGTGGTGTCGGCGGACGAATCACGCGTTCTGTTTGAGCGCCTGGGTGGCTCGAGCGCCGGCGCGCTAAGCCAGGTTTCCCGTGATTTGGCAACCTCCGAGGGCTCTACGCTCTATCTGGGCCTTACTGCCAAGGCGACGTCGACGGTTGCGCGCGCGAGCATGGCAATCGCCGACGTGTTCGATGGCGTTCGCGAGCTCGGCCGCCGTGCGCGTGGGGGTTATGACAATGCCAATCTATGGATTGGCCCCGAGCTGCGCGAATCTGACGACTGGCATGATTTCTTACAGTCGGCCTACGCTGCCATCGATGCATTGGAACAGGCTGACAAGAGCGTCGACGCGCTGGTGCAAGCCGTCGCCGCCGACAAGCCCGAGGTTGTTGTTGACCTGGGTGATATCTCGCGTCGCCTGCACGAGCTGGTCGAGAACCTCAAACTCATCATTGATGGCACCGATGAACACTACGTGTATTCGCTGCAGGTCAATCGCAGGCTGCGTGCCGGCGGAGAGTCGATGACCGCAGAGCGCATCGACATTGGCGAGGCCTTGGCAACCGAGTGGCTGCCCGAGGTTCACACGGCTATCTTTGCCTCGGCGACTATGACGGTGTCCAAAAGCTTTGAACACTTTAACCATGCGGTCGGCCTCGATCGCATCGGTGCTTCAACATCCTCATCGCTGCACTTGGACTCGAGCTACGACTTCGATTCGAACATGGCTGTAGTCGTTGCGGGCGATATCCCCGATCCGCGCGATCGCGAGAGCTATCTTACGGCGCTCGAGCGCGTGCTGGTCGACGCCCATCTTGCCATGGGCGGATCGGTGCTCACACTGTTCACCAATCGGCGCGACATGGAAGACCTGTACGCCCGCGTTGAGCCCAAGATGGCCCGTGCGGGTCTGGAGCTCGACTGCCAGCAGCGCAACTCATCTCCTCGTCGCCTGCGCGACCGGTTTATCAACGAGCCGACCTCGTCGCTTTTTGCGCTTAAGGCCTTCTGGGAGGGGTTTGACGCCAGCGGCGAGACGCTGCGTTGCGTCATCATTCCCAAGCTGCCGTTCTCGAGCCCCACGGACCCGCTCTCGTGCGAGCGCAACCTGCGCGAAGACCGCGCTTGGGCGCGCTATTCGCTGCCCGAGGCGGTGCTCGGCGGTTGCACGGTCATGATGTTCGGCAACATCATTCTTT
>USEF01000035.1 GCA_900553475.1 uncultured Collinsella sp.
TTAGGTTTATCGCGAGTTCCGCACGAACAGGAGGCCACTTAATGTGGCCTCCGTCGTGAGCAGGACTGTAGAGCAGGAAACTTAGCCCGTGCCGGGGCCGCTGAGCCCTGACCGGCGGGATGGACCAGTTCAGATGGGGCTTTGATGCATGGGTGGTCTGTTGTTGTGCAAATGGGTATCATACTGTGGTTATTGCATCGACTCTGCGATGCATGTTTGTACGTTCCCGGCGGTCGGTTTGCCAGAAGCGCCCCGTCGGTTGTTCCAGACCCGTTTCGAAGAAAGGAAACCACACTAACCTATGGCAGCTAAAAAATCATCTCCCTTGAAGATCATTCCGCTCGGCGGCCTTGACGGCATCGGCAAGAACATGACGGTCTTCGAATGCGGCGACGACATGGTGCTCGTTGACGCTGGCCTCATGTTCCCCGACGATTCCCAGCCCGGTATTGACCTGGTGCTTCCCGACTACACCTATGTTCTGGAGAACGAGGAGAAGCTCCGCGGTATCGTCGTCACCCACGGCCACGAGGACCACACCGGTTCGCTTCCGTATCTGCTGCAGGACCTCAACAATAAGGTGCCCATCTTCTCGAGCAAGCTGACGCTTGGCTTTATCGAGGGCAAGCTTTCTGAGTTCCGCATCCGCGCACCCAAGTTCCGCGAGGTCAAGGGCGGCAGCCATGTCAACCTCGGCGGCATCTCGCTCGATTTCTTTTCGATGACGCACTCCATCCCCGGCGCTCTGGGCGTGTTCATCCGCACCAATCAGGGCACCGTTATGCACACCGGCGACTTTAAGCTCGACCAGACGCCCATCGACGGCGTCACGCCCGACTACGCCGCTATCAGCCGCTTTGCCAAGCAGGGCATCGACCTGCTGCTTTCCGACTCCACCAACGCCACGGTTCCGGGCTTTACCAAGTCCGAGGCCGAAGTCGGCCCCAACCTGCTGCACGCCATCAAGAACGCGCCGGGTCGCGTGTTCGTCGCGTCGTTCTCGAGCCACATCCATCGTCTGCAGCAGATCTGCGATGCCGCCCGCAAGTGCGGCCGTAAGGTCGTTGTGACCGGTCGCTCCATGCTCACTAACACCCGCGTGGCGCGCGAGCTTGGCTACCTCAACATCGACGACGCCGATATCATCGATGCCTTTGACATCGATAACCTGCCCGACGACAAGATCGTCGTCATGTGCACCGGTTCGCAGGGCGAGCCGCTGTCGGCCCTGTCCCGCATGGCCAACGGAGAGCACAAGACGCTCTCCATCCACGAGGGCGATACCGTTATCCTCTCGGCAACGCCGGTCCCCGGTAACGAGAAAGCCGTCCAGCAGGTCGTCAACAGCCTAGCCAAGCTCGGCTGCGACGTGTGGGATAAGAACCGCGCTCTCGTTCACGTCTCCGGTCACGGTAGCCAGGAGGAACTCAAGCTACTGATGGCCATGGCCAAGCCCACCTACTTTATGCCGGTTCACGGCGAGGCCGTGCATCTGCGTGCCCATGCCCAGCTGGCCCGCAAGATGGGCATCAAGGATGATCACATCTTTATCCTCGATAACGGCGACACGCTCGAGATGCGCGGCGGTATCGTCAAACGCGGTACGCCCGTCGAGTCCGGCGTCGTCTACGTCGACGGCCTGCGTATCGGCGATACCGACCCCATCGTCCTGCGCGATCGTCAGAAGCTCGCCAACGACGGTATGGTTACCGCTGTTGCCATCGTCTCGCTCAAGCACAAGAAGATCGAGGCCATCGAGTTCTCGGGCCGCGGCGTCTCGTTTGCCATCGACGACCAGTTCTCCGAGGATGCCTCCGCGTCCATTATGAAGACGATCGAGAAGGGCAAGTTTAGCTTTACGAGCAGCGGTTCCGATGCCATTCGCAAGGCCGTGCGCGATTCGCTCTCTAACTTTATCTGGAGCCGTACGCGCACCCGTCCGATGATCATCCCGGTCGTCATGGAGGTTTAGTTTGGCGCGCGGATCTGCACAAAACGCCAAAGGCAATAAGGCCAATAACCAACCGGCATCTGCTAAGGGTGCCGGTTCCCATCTGCGTGCCAATAAGGGCCACGAGGCGGACTTCGACGATTTTGAGCCCTTGGTGGAGCCCTCGGCCAATCGCGATATCGCCGGCGTGGTCATTGCCGTTTTGGCGATTGCGTCCTTTATTGCCGTGATTTCTCCGGCAACAGCGCCCGTGACGGCTGCTGTTGCCGGTTTTTACCACCTGGGCTTTGGCCTGGGCGCCTACGTGCTGCCGATCGTCATTTTGCTGTTTGCCGCCACGCTCTTTTTAGGCGAGGACTCGCCGCTCAACGTGCGCTCGGTCGCGGGCGGAGCCGTGGTCTTTATCACCGTTGTCTCCATTCTTTCGCTGATGGTGCCGGGTACGAGCGACTCGTGTGACCTTATGTTCACGCCGCAAAATCTGTCCGCCTCGGGTGGCTACATCGGTGCGTTTATTGCGAGTGCGCTGCAGAATGCCCTGGGTAAGCCTATCGCGATGGTGGTCCTGTTGGGTCTGGCCGTCGTTGGTTTTGTCATCATCGGCTTTTCGGTGGGTGGCGTGCTGCGCTCTGCTCGCGACCGCGCGGCCGATTTTGCCGAGCGCCGTCGTGCCGATGTTAACGCGAGCCCGTGGGGTGACGACGAAGCCCTGTCGGTGCCCGGCGTTGCCCGTCCGCACCTGAGCATTCTTCGTCAAAAGGGCTCCGATGCTGCCGTGACCACGGTCATGGGCAACGATGTGGACCCGGTTTTGGACGATGACGACGAGGACGAGGATCCGTTTGTCGACGTATCCGATGCCGTGGAGGCCGAGCGCGCTAAGACGACGCTGCTGCCGCGCCGTCATGTCAAGAAGGGCAAGGCCACGCCCAAGTTGAATACAAGCGAGCCCGACCCGTCTTGGTCCGATAGCGAGATTGAGCTTACCGAGGGCGATGACGAGGACGACGAGGCTCCGATTGAGACCGCAAAGACAACTTTGCTGCCGCGTCGCCATGCTAAGCGCGAACAGGTAACCGGCCAGCTTTCGATGGAAGACGACCCCGATAAGATCGACGAGTCCGAGCCGCCGTTTGCCGTGAATCCTGTCTCGGCAACATCTCAGATTCCCGACTTCTTGAAGCATCCCAAGGTTGCCGATACGGCTGTCGCGGGCGCTGCCGAGGCGCCTACTCCTAGCGATGGGGGAGCGGTCAATGCCCCCGCGGATAACGAGGGCGAAGAAGAGGACGGCCTCAAGCTTCCGCCGCTCGAGATCCTGCACGCCAACCCGCAGTCGGCGTCCTCCGCGTCATCTGACAAGGAGCTGGAACAGACTGCCGAGTCACTGCAATCCACCTTGCTTGAGTTTGGCCGCAGTGCCCGCGTGGTCGGCTGGATCGCCGGCCCCACGGTGACGACCTTTAAGCTGCAACCTGGCGAGGGCGAGCGCGTGAGCAAGATTTCGAGCCTCGAGGACGATATCGCGCTTTCGCTCGCTGCTCAGTCGGTGCGCATCTTTGCCCCGATCCCCGGTACCTCGCTTGTGGGTATCGAGATTCCCAATCGCAAGCGCCAGAACGTCAACCTGGGCGACGTGCTTCCCTATGTGAAGGGCGGTCCGCTCGAGCTGGCCATCGGTCGAGATGCCGAGGGCACGCCGGTCGTCGCTGACCTCGCCAAGATGCCCCACCTGCTGATCGCCGGCACGACCGGTTCTGGTAAGTCGGTGATGATCAATTCCATCATCACGACCCTGCTCATGCGAGCCCTTCCCGAGGACGTTCGCCTGATCATGGTCGACCCCAAGCGCGTCGAGCTTGCGGGCTATAACGGTTTGCCGCATCTCTATGTGCCCGTGGTGACCGAGCCCAAGCAGGCCGCGAGCGCTCTGCAATGGGCCGTGTCCGAGATGGAGCGTCGCCTGAAGGTCTTCGAGCGTCTCAACGTGCGTAAGATCTCGACCTACAACGAAAAGCAGGCCGCCGGCGAGTTTGAGCATTACGACAACCCGCCCCAAAAGATGCCCTATCTGGTCATTATCATCGACGAGCTTTCGGACCTGATGATGGTCGCCGGCAAGGATGTCGAGGCCTCGATCGTTCGTATCGCCCAGCTGGGCCGTGCCGCCGGTATACACCTTATCGTGGCTACGCAGCGCCCCAGCTCCAACGTGGTGACGGGCCTCATCAAGGCCAACATCACCAACCGCATCGCCTTTAACGTCGCCACGGGCATCGACTCGCGCGTTATTATTGACCAGATGGGTGCCGAAAAGCTCACCGGTTTGGGCGACATGCTGTTCTCCAAGGTCGACTGGGGCAAGCCTCGCCGTATCCAGGGCTGCTTTGTCTCGGATGACGAAATCAACGAGATTGTCGAGTTCGTCAAGTCGCAGAGCGAGCCCGACTACCACGAGGAGATCCTGTCTGCCGTGGCGCCCGCTTCCATGTCCATGGTGGGTGGCGGCGGCATTGTCCGCACCGGAGTAGCTGAGCCGCAAGACGATGATCCGCTCATTTGGGAAGCCGCCCATATTGTGGTGGAATCGCAGCTGGGCTCCACATCTGGCCTGCAACGTCGTCTGAAGGTTGGCTATGCGCGTGCCGGGCGTATTATGGACATGCTGGAAGAAAAGGGTGTCGTCGGCCCGCCCGACGGTTCCAAGCCGCGCGAGGTCCTGTTGGACGAGGAGGGGCTTGCCGCGCTGGAATCTGTCGACGCCGAGATGGCACGTGAAGATCGTGAGTTTGGAGGATTCTGATGGCTGCACGCTTTGGTGACATGCTGCTCGAGCAGCGTCGCCGAATGGGCCTTTCCATTCAGCAGGTCGCCAACACCATCAAAATCAGGCCGCAGATCATCGAGTTTTTCGAGACCGGTAACTTTGCTTCGATGCCGCCGCGCGGCTATGCACAGGGCATGATTTCGAGCTATGCTCGCTTTTTGGGCCTCAATCCGCGCGAGGTCGTCAATGCCTACTTTGACGACCTGATGGCATACGAACGCGAAACGTCGCAGCAGGGCGGTCGTTTTCAGGACGCCGCCGGCTACGTCAATTCGCGTTCCTCGGTCGATAACGGGCGCTTCCTGATGGTTCAGGGCGGTCGTTCGACCCGCTATGGACAGCGTCCTCAGCAGGCCGGTTATATTACTGAGACGGGTTCGGGCGAGGAGATTCGCTCACAGCGTGACCGGTTCCGCAGTACGCCGATGCCCGAGGACCGTGCACTTCCCGCTGCCCGCGGCGTAGCGCGTGACCCTCGTGCCGGCTACGGCGACGGCGGCTATTCAGATCGCGGTCACCGTGGTGTCTCCACCGGACGCTCTCGCGGTGGCTATGCGGATGCCGATACCACGCAGGTGACGCCGCGTCTTCGCTCTCAATCACAGCCGTATGGCCAGCGCTCTTCGGCTCCGCGTTCGGGCCAACGTGGCTATCAAGGCCGCGGTGAACTTGCGCCCCGCTCGGGTCAGCGCAGCCTTCAGGGCCAGGGCGGCTATCGCGGCCGTTCCGATAGCAATCGTGGTCGTATGCCTCAGGGAGGCGGCCGCAGCAGTTCCGGTCGTGGACGCGGCGGATCCCGTACTCCTCAAAACAACGGGCTCGATCCGCGTATCGTCTACGCCGGCATCGGTGCCGTGGCGTTGCTGCTGATCGTGCTCATCGTGGTGCTTCTGCGCGGCTGCGCATCTTCGGCGCCCGAGACCACGCCCGAGGCGCCCACTGCTACCAAGACGACGACCAAGAAGTCTTCTAAGAAGACCGAAACGGTCGACGAGGACGAAGACACCGATGAGCCGACGGATGAGTCGACTGATTCGGACGCTACCAAGACGACGGCCAAGAAGGAAGAGAACGAGGTCACGAAGATCAAAGTTTCCGTTGCCAAGGGAAAGACCGCGTGGATTGAGATCAAGGTCGACGGCAAGTCGGTCTATGGCGCTCAGGCGACTGGCCCCTTTGAGCAGGAGTACACGCCCGAGTCCTCGATCGAGATCACCACGTCCAAGCCTTCCGATGTTACCGTTACCAAGAACGGTGAAAAGGTCCGTTACGATACCAAGACCTCGGGCGTGGCTCGTGTGACGATCACCGTTCCTAAGAAGGAGACGACTGATTCCGAGAATGGTGAAAGTTCTGATGGTACCGACACCACCGATGGTACCGATGCCCAGTCCACGGATGGCGCCGATACCGCAACTGACGGTCAGACACCCACCGATTCTACCGACAATTCGTACGATAGCTACTAGGCCGCTCGTACGCGAAAGGAAACATCATGGCTAAAGATTCCAGCTTCGACGTCGTGTCCGAGGTCAACATGCAAGAGGTCGACAACGCCTTCCAGCAGACCACGCGCGAGATTTCCCAGCGCTATGGCCTTAAGGATTCCGGCGCCACGATCGAGCTTTCGAAGGGCGAGAAGCTCTTTACGATCAACGCCCCGGCCGACTTTGTCTCCAAACAGATTGTTGACGTGCTGAGCTCCAAGCTCATCAAGCGCGGCATCGACCTCAAGGCTGTCTCGTGGGATGCTCCGCGGGCGGCATCGGGCGGCACCGTGCGCGTGCTCGGCCATATCGTCGAGGGTATCGACCAGGCGACCGCCAAGAAGATCAACAAGGACATCAAGGATCAAAAGCTCAAGGTCAAGGTGACCATCGAGGCCGACAAGCTGCGTGTTTCCTCTGCTTCGAAGGACGCGTTGCAGACCGTGATCCAGTTCCTGCGCGACCAGGACTACGGCCAGCCGCTGCAGTTCACCAACTACCGCTAATATCAATCGAAAGGACCGCTCTCCAACATGGATACACCGTTGGGCTCCGTGCTCTACATCACCCTCGGGTGCGCTAAGAACGAGGTTGACACCGACCGCATGCGTTCTCTTTTGACCGCCGCGGGCTACGAGGAGGCATTCGACCCGCAGGATGCCGACATCGCCATCGTCAATACTTGCTCGTTCCTCGCCTCCGCAACGTCCGAGAGCATCGAGACCACGCTCGAGCTCGCCAACGAGGTTCAGGACGGCGTTCGTTCTTGCCCCATCGTCATGTGCGGCTGCGTGCCGTCGCGCTATGGCGATGACCTGCCTGACGAGCTGCCCGAGGTCGCTGCCTTTGTGAAGGCCGACGAGGAAGATGGCATCGTGGCGGTCATCGATGGCGTGCTGGGTGTCGAGCGTGAGATTGCAGCCTATATCCCGCAGGTCAAACGTACCGTCGAGGGTGCTGTCGCTTACGTCAAGATTTCCGATGGCTGCAACCGTTTCTGCAGCTTCTGCATGATTCCCTATATCCGCGGCCGCTATCATTCGCGCAATGCCGAGAGCATCATCTCCGAGGTGCGCGACCTGGTTGCCGGCGGTGTGCGCGAGATCGTGCTGATCGGCCAGGACACGGGCATCTGGGGTACCGACTTTGCCGACGAGGACGTCGCCGATGGCTCGCCGCGCAATCTGGCGCAGCTGCTGTGTGCCGTCGCCGAGGCCGTGCGCCCGCACAACGTCTGGGTCCGCGTGCTCTATCTGCAGCCCGAGGGCATGACTGACGAGCTCATTGAGACCATTCGTGATACGCCCGAGGTGCTGCCCTATATCGATATCCCCGTGCAGCACTGCGACGCGCGCATTCTCAAGGCCATGCGTCGCTCCGGTTCGCGCCAGGAGCTCGAGGATCTGTTCCGCGACCTTCGTGAGCGTATCCCCGGCATCGTGATCCGTTCCACGGCCATGGTCGGCTTCCCGACCGAGACCGACGACGAGTTCCGCGACCTTATCGACTTTATGGACACCGTCGGCTTTGACTACACGAGCGTCTTTGCCTACTCGCAGGAGGAGGGCAGCCTGGCCGCTAAGATGGAGGGTCAGGTCGACGAAGAGGTCAAGCTCGAGCGCGCCCAGGAGGCCATGGACCTGGCCGAGTCGCTCGGTTTTGCCGCCACCGCCGCCCATGTGGGCGAGCGCGCCCAGGTGATCGTCGACGGTATCGAAGAGACCGAGGACGGCGCCGAGCTGATCGGCCATGCCTGGTTCCAGGCGCCCGATTCCGATGGAGCGGTGCATCTGGACGCCAGCGAGGCGTCCGTGGGCGATATTCTGACTGTCGAGTTTACCGATAGCTTCTGCTATGAGCTTATCGGTCATGTTGTGGAGTAGGAGAGCGTCGTGGCAAACGAGAGCAATAAGGAACTGACGAGTGTCTGGACGCCCGCCAACATCGTGACGTGCGTTCGCATCGTCTTTATCCCGGTGTTCATGATCGTCTCGGCTCTGTCTCACACGAGTGTTGCCGGTACGGATTGGAGCACCTTTGACGGCCCGCTCGCCGCCGCTGCCTTCATTCTGTATGTGATCCTGTCGTGCACCGATAAGGTCGACGGTTATCTGGCACGCTCGCGTAACGAGATCACCGATTTCGGCAAGTTCTTGGACCCCATCGCCGACAAGCTGCTGGTGTTCTCGGCCTTGCTGCTGTTCTTGGATTTTGGCATGGTGACCGTGTGGTCCGTGTTCATTATCCTGTTCCGCGAGCTGCTGGTGAGCGCCCTGCGCATGGTCGCGAGTGCGGCCGGTGTGGTCGTTGCAGCCGATAAGCTCGGCAAGTACAAGACGGCAACCACGATGGTTTCCATCTGCGGTTACCTGTGCGTTTTTGCTATGGCCGGCTTGCACCTTGGCCCGGTGGCGCTGACGCTCGGCATCTACTCGGTGTCGCGCTTCCTGTATGCCGTTGCCGTTGTCTTGACCGTTATCTCGGGCGCCCAGTACTTCTGGAACTGCCGCAAGATCGTCTTTTCGGTCTAGGTCCTGGTGGGTATGACGGACTCTTTTGAGCAGATTTCCGCACATAACGAGGAGCGGGCGCGCGATATTGTCGAGCACGCGAGCGCTCGGGGCGTGACGGTTTCGACGGCTGAGTCGCTGACGGCGGGTATGATCGCATCGACGATTGCCGATATCCCGGGCGCCTCGGCGGTGCTGCGTGGCGGTGCGGTGACCTATTGCGATGAGATTAAGCATCGCGTTCTTGGTGTTGAGCAGGAGACGCTCGACCGCTATACCGCGGTGTCGCATCAGACCGCGCGCGAGATGGCGGTGGGTTCGCTGGAGCTGTACCAGAGCGATATTGCAGTGAGCGCAACGGGTTATGCCGGCCCCGGCGGTGGCACTGAGGACGATCCGGCGGGCACTTTCTATATTGGCTGGTCGCATCGTTCCGCCGATGGGGGCGTGCCGGTCGTGGACTCTGTGCGCTGCCACTATGAGGGTGACCGTTCGTGTGTTCGTGCCCATGCGGTCACGGAGGCATTGGGTCGCATTGCCCTTGTGCTCAACTCTATGGAATAGACGTGTTTTAAGGGGCCTCCGAGCCCCTTAATTGTGGAGATAGGGACCTTAGGCTCATTTGGCGTTTGTGCTGGTTGTAGATGTATTTTTGCCTGCCTTGTTCATATTTGGTCCTTTGTGGTCAAGCATTTGGTCAGTGTTTGGTCGGCGTTTGGTTGGGTTTTGGAAAGACCGCCTGCATATGATTGGCCTGAACGGTTGACCACGAACAGCCGTTCGTTTATTATCGATGCAGTTTGTTAAGAGGAGGGCTATTCATGGCCAAGAATTCAGGTCCCGTACGTACCGTTCATGCTCGCACGACGGGTAAAGAGCGCGATGAGATGATCGCCACCACCAAGGCCGAGATCGAGAAGAAATTCGGCCAGGGTTCCATCATGAGGTACGGCGACGGTGGTCCCGAGCTCGAGGTCGAGGCCATTCCCACGGGCGCCCTGGCCCTCGATGCCGCGCTGGGTATCGGCGGCGTGCCGCGCGGCCGTATCGTCGAGATTTACGGTCCTGAGTCCTCCGGTAAGACGACGCTTTCGCTCGAGATCCTGGCCGAGGCCCAGGCAATGGGTGGCGTTGTGGCATTTATCGATGCCGAGCACGCGCTTGATCCCACGTATGCCGCGCGCATCGGCGTGGATATCGACGAGGTGCTCATTTCCCAGCCCGATACGGGCGAGCAGGCGCTCGAGATTGTTGACATGCTCGTGCGTTCCGGCGCCATCGATGCCATCGTCGTCGACTCCGTCGCCGCGCTGACCCCGCGTGCCGAGATCGAGGGAGAAATCGGCGATACTACGGTCGGTCTTCAGGCTCGCCTGATGAGTCAGGCGCTCCGCAAGCTCGCCGGCTCGCTGTCCAAGTCCAACACGACGTGCATCTTCATTAACCAGCTGCGTGAGAAGATCGGCGTCATGTTCGGCAACCCCGAGACTACGACGGGCGGCCGCGCCCTTAAGTTCTTCTCTTCGGTGCGTATCGACATTCGCCGCATCGACAGCATTAAGCTTAAGGACGAGGTTATCGGTAACCGCGTGCGCGCCAAGGTCGTTAAGAACAAGGTGGCAGCTCCGTTCCGTTCTGCTGAGTTCGACATCATGTACGGTACGGGCATCTCTAAGGAGGGCTCGATTCTGGACATGGCTGTCGAGTGCGGCATCTGCAAGAAGATGGGCTCCTGGTTTGCCTATGGCGAGGACAAGCTCGGCAACGGTCGCGAGGCCGCTAAGGCGTTCCTGCGCGAACATCCCGATTGCGCCGACGAGATTGAGCATAAGGTCCGCCTTGCCTGCGGGCTTGAGTTTGATGACGATGCTCCGTCCGAGGTGGAGCTGACCGATCAGCCTGCGCCTGAGGAGTTTGATGAGCTTTACGCCATCGATGGCTCCGCCATGCTCGATGATGACGACGAGTAGCGGTTACGCTCATGTCGTATACGGTGACCGAGGCCACGGTCGTCTTTCCCGATAAGAAGGCGGCCTCCTCGTTCTCGAGCGGGTATGCGTCCAAAAAGCCTTGCGCACATATCGATTGTGAGCTTGAGGGCGGTTTTGAGCGGTCCATTTGGATTCCCGTGCGGGTCGCGCGGCTGTATGTCAAAAACCGCCCCGATCTTCCCTGTGATTGGGACAACTTTCGTGAGGCGGTGCAGCTCATCGAGCGTAAATGTGCACTTACCATGGTGACCGAGATGTTATCGCGCCGCGACCATGCGACGGGTGAGGTCCGTGACAAGTTGGCTCGCTACGGCTTTCGCCAGCCCGCGATCGATTTCGCCGTCGAGCGCGCCACCGAGTATCGCTTTTTAGACGAGAACCGCTTTTGCTCGTACTTTATCGAGGAACGCAAGCGGCGCGGTTGGGGACAGCGCAAAATCGAGACCGAGCTCAAGCGACGTCATGTCGTGCTCGATGACATTCCCGGTTATCCCGAGGATTATTTTGCCGTCGAAGACGATTTGACGCGTGCGTCAGCCCTGCTCGCCAAGCGGCGTGTTCCAGAGACGCGCGGATTCGAAAAACTGGTTCGGTTTTTGATGGGCAAGGGCTTCTCGTATCACATCGCCGCCGATGCCGTTAAGGCACGTCTCGATGCCGAATGCGAGGAATGTGCACTTTAGGCGTATGCGTTTTGTGGTCCCGCCGTTCACCGCGTTTTAGCCGCCGTACTGGGGCCATTTATTTGACAGTTGTTGTGGTTCAACGTACGATAAACACTGTCATTTGCTTTGTGATATGTGCTCATCTGTGATGAGTTTGTTTATATGTTTATCTGTATCCGACCCGCATAAGCTGCGCCCATATTACTCAAATGTCGCGAGCCGTTCATAAGGACGGTTCGCTTTGTTGTGTAACGAATCCATAAAAAGGAGTGAGCATGCCTATCATTGCAGCGCTCGTTGGCATCGTTTTGGGTGCCATCGCCGCCATTGCCTACATGCGCACCGCCAAGCAGGGTAGTCTTCACGAGGCCGACGAAAAGATCCAGTCGGCACACGCACAGGCTGAGTCCCTGATCGGTGATGCAAAGCGTCAGGCCGAGACCCTCAAAAAAGAGGCTCTGCTCGAGGCTAAAGAGGAGATCATCAAGAACAAGCAGGCCGCCGAGGCCGAGGACAAGCAGCGTAAGAGCGAGATTCGTACGCTCGAGAACCGCGTGATGCAGCGCGAGGAATCCCTCGATCGCCGCAA
>USEF01000036.1 GCA_900553475.1 uncultured Collinsella sp.
GCGGTGGCGGTACATGGTCGCTGCGCCACGCAGCTCTATACGGGCCAGGCCGATTGGTCGGTCGTCGATGAGGTGGCCGACGCCGTCGAGATTCCCGTTATCGGTTCGGGCGATGTGTTCTCGGCAGAGGACGCTGCTGAGCATCTGCAAAGCTCGGGTGCCAGCGCGGTGTTTATCGCGCGCGGCATCTACGGCAATCCATGGGTGTTCGGCGATGCCCGAGCCCTTGCACTCGATGGCACGCCGGTTCCTTCTCGCTCCTCGGTTGAGCGCCTGGATGCCCTGCGCGAGCACCTGACGCTCACGCACGAGCTGTTGCCGCTCATGTCGCGTGCCCGCACGTACGCAAGCTGGTATCTAAAGGGCATGCCCCATGCTGCCGCCTGGCGCGCTCAGGTGGTGCGTTGCTCCACATACGAGGAGTTCATGGCACTGGTCGATGATATCGAGCACGATGTGGTGGCCTGTGAGGCCGCACTTGCCGCCGGCGAGTCGGTGCCCGCTCATCCGTTGGAGGCCTAACGGTGGCCGTTACCGCGCTGTACGTGCATGTGCCGTTTTGCGCCCAAAAATGCCGGTACTGTGACTTTGACTCACGCAGTTTTGCTCCGTGCAACATGAGCGTTGCGCTCGATACCTATTTTGAGCAGTTGTATGCGCGCCTCGATGCTTTTGGCGACGCAGGCGCGCTTGCACAGATCCGCACCGTCTATGTTGGCGGCGGCACGCCGTCGCTGGCGGGGGAGCGTTTGGTAGAATTTGCCCGGCGTATCTCTGCGTGGTGCAAGCCTGTTGAGTTTACCTGCGAGGCCAATCCCGAATCGCTGACCGCAGAGCTTGCCACTGCGCTTGCCGGGGTGGGTGTCACGCGCGTCTCTCTGGGCGTGCAAACGCTCGATAACGCCGAACTTACCGCCATCGGCCGCATTCACGATGCCGATCGGGCGCTCGCTGCCATCACGACGGTCAAGGACGCTGGGCTTGTCGTGTCGTGCGACCTGATGTGCGGCCTTCCCGGGCAGACCGACCTAAGCTGGCAGCGCACACTCGATGGCGTGTTGGCGGCGGCGCCGCATCATGTGTCGGTGTACCCGCTCACGCTCGAGGAGGGCACGCCGCTCTATCGCATGGCGTGTCGCGACGAGTCGCTCGAGCCCGACGAGGATTTTCAGGCTGCATGCATGGATGCGGCGCGTGAGCGCCTGAGTGCGGCCGGCTATCACCCGTATGAGGTGGCAAGCTACGCGCTCGACGGCCATGAGTGCGCCCACAACATTGCCTATTGGACCGGACAGGGCTATCTGGGTTTGGGCCGCTCTGCCGCCGGTATGCTCGACGCCGAGGATTTCGATCGCTTGGCCGGGCTGTTTCCCGACGTGCTTGCTCGCGGCGATGCGTATCGCGTGCGCTTGGTGCAACGCGACGATGCCGCGACGACGTTTGATGCCGAGTATCTGTCGCAGCGCGAGGCGGCGGCCGAGGATTTGATGCTTGCCTGTCGCATGACGCGTGGCATTGGGCCCGATCTGTTGGTTCGCTCGGCAAGCGTGATCGCTGCAGATGAGTTGGCGGCGGCCTGCGACCGTGCGGTCGAGTTGGGCCTTGCCACCTGGGTGCCCGATCATATTGAAGGACATGCGGGGCGCGTCACCTCGAAAGACGTTATCGCAGGTCGCGTCCGTGCTCGTTTAGCGCCCACTCACTTGGGCTGGCTCGATGGAAATGTGCTGTTCGAGCTGTTTTGGGGTCTAGCCTAGGCCGCTCGGGTAGAATTACCGCAATATATACGCTGCTGTGAGCAGGAGGTTGCCGCGCATGGCGACGATGAACGAAAAAGATTACTACGAGATTTTGGGTGTCTCCAAGGACGCCACCTCGCGTGATATACAGAAAGCCTTCCAGCAAAAGGCCCGCAAGCTCCATCCGGACGTCAACAAAGAACCGGATGCCGAGGAAAAGTTCAAAGAGGTTTCCGAGGCCTATGCTGTGCTTTCGGACGAGCAGAAGCGTGCGCGCTACGACGCCATGCGCTCGGGCAATCCCTTTGCCGGCGCTCCCACGGCTTCGCCCTATGGCGGCGGTTACGCCGGCAGCGCGGGCTACGGCAATCCCTTTGAGGGCGGCTTTCCCTTTGGTGGCGCCTGGGGTCAGCCGCGTCGCAGGCAGGCTGCCTATAATCCCGAGAACGGCGCCAACGTGGTCGTCGATATTAAGCTCGACGCCAAGGAGGCCAAGGGCGGTGCCCGCAAGACCGTCCGCTATACGCGCTTCGATACCTGTGGTCACTGCGGCGGTTCGGGCTCTGTTTCGTCCGAGCATGCACATACCTGTCCGAGCTGCGGCGGGCGCGGCCACATCGATGTCGACCTGTCCTTTCTGTTTGGTGCCGGCACGTTCCAGTCTGTCTGCCCTGAGTGCGGTGGCTCCGGTAAGGTCGTCGCCGACCCCTGTCCCGATTGCGGCGGCAGCGGGCGAACCCGTGTGACCTCCGAGCAGACGATTGAGTTTCCCGCCGGCACGCACGATGGCGACGAGGTCCGTATTGGCGGCATGGGTCACGCCGGCACCAACGGCGCCTCTGGCGGTGATCTGGTCGGTCGGGCCCATGTTGAGGCCGAGCGCCTGGAAGGCAAGGCCCGTACCGGTTTTTACCTGATGGGCATCGTGGCGCCGTTTTTGGTACTCTCGGCCATCTCGGGCGTGTTCTCTGCCTTTGCCGTGATGTGCTTTATTCCGTTTACCATGGGCCTGTTCATGGTGCTTTCGGACGGTGTGCTTCATCGCAGTCTGCTGTGGTGGAAGCGCGGTGCGATGCAGTTTGCCAACGGTTTTGCCAACGGCTTTATGTTCGCGCTCGTGTCGGTTTGGTTCGCGAGCTGCTCGCAACGGGCCATCCTTTCGCCGTACCAAATGCAATAACATCAAACCCTCTGTTTGCGGTCGGCCCAGCTTGGGTATAGGACGCACTGTGACAATATTGAAAGTCGGAAGGATTCGGTCGTGTCGGAAAATAGGGATTACTACGAGGTGCTTGGCGTCGACAGGGATGCCGACGCGCGGACGATCAAGCGTGCGTTTCTAAAGAAGGCCCGTACCGTACATCCGGATGTTTCGGACGACCCCGAGGCCGAGGCCAAGTTTAAGGAGCTCAACGAGGCCTATTCCGTTCTTTCCGATGAGCAGAAGCGTGCTAACTACGACCGTTACGGCACTGCCGACGGCCCTGGTGGTTCGGGCTACGTCGATATCAACGATATCTTTGGTGGCATGGGCATGGACGACTTGTTCTCGTCGTTCTTTGGCGGCGGTGCCGGCGGTGGCGCCCGCAGCCGTCGTGAGCGTCGTCGCGGACGTGACATGGCCATCTCGCTTTCGGTGACGCTCGAGGAGGCGGCGCTCGGCTGCAAAAAGACGATCAGCTATGACCGCCTTGCTCCTTGCGAGGACTGCAACGGCACCGGTAGGGCAGAGGGCGCACAGGAAAAGCAGTGCGGCCGCTGCCACGGTACGGGCTACGTCACGACGGTTCAGCGTTCGTTCCTGGGCCAGGTTCAGTCTTCCTCGCCTTGCCCCGACTGCCATGGCGAGGGCACGGTCATCGACCATCCCTGCGAGACCTGCGACGGTCAGGGCCGCACGCCTTCGCATGAAAAGATCGACATCGATATTCCCGCCGGCGTTTCGACCGGTCGCCAGCTGCGTGTGAGCGGCTTTGGCGAGGCCGGCCTTCGCGGCGAGCCTTCGGGCGACCTGATTGTCAACGTGCGCGTTGCCGACCATGAGCGCTTTAAGCGCAACGGTGACGACCTGTACCTGGTGAGCGATATCTCGATTGCGCAGGCTGCGCTCGGCTGCGAGATCGAGGTCGAGGGCATTATGCCCGACGAGGTCGTTAAGGTGACGGTTCCCGCCGGCGCCCAGTACGGTGATACCGTGAGCGTCAATAATTACGGCATGCCGCGCATTGGCGGTGGCGGTTCGCGTGGCCGCCTGATCGTGCAACTGCGCGTGGTCGTTCCCACCAATCTTTCCAATAAGCAGCGCGAGCTGCTCCGTGCTTTTGCCGATGAGATGGGCGATGACGTCGCTTCCGGTAAGAAGTCGGTGACCGACCGTATCAAGAGTGCCCTCGACGATATCCTCGATTAAGGAGCCCGCGTGCTCGCACCCCATATTTCCGTCGTCAACCTCGGCTGCCGTGTCAACCGGGTTGAGTCTGACCGTATCACTGCCGATCTTATGCGCCTGGGCTTTGCTATTGTGGAGCCCCAGGATGCCGATCTGATCGTCATTAACACCTGTGCCGTTACGGGCGAGGCTGAGGCCAAGACCCGTAAGGCCGTTCGTCATGCGCTGGCCCATCCAAACGAGCCCTATGTGATCGTGACCGGATGCGTGGTTAATTTGCATCCCGAGGAGCTGCTGGAGCTTTCGGATCGCGTGATCGCCGAGCCGTCCAAGATCGATGTCGCCGAACGTGTCTGCGAGGTGCTGGGCGTTGAGTCCGATAGCGTTCCCGCCTGCAGCGATGGCGAGGTGGTCGATGCGCTCGGTCGCTCTCGCCTGGGCGTGAAGATACAGGACGGCTGCAACCATCGCTGCACCTATTGCATTGTGTGGAAGGCGCGCGGCCCCGAGCGTTCCGTGCCCGTCGAGTCCGTGCTCGAGCAAGTTCGCGAGGCCCAGGAGGCCGGCGTACCCGAGGTGGTGCTGACCGGTGTGAACCTGGGTGCCTACGATGGCAAGAGCGCGACCGACGAGCATGTCGAAATCGATGAGCTGCTCGAGGCCATCATGGAGCGCACGTCTATTCCGCATGTGCGCATTTCCTCGGTCGAGCCCATGGATATCTCCGAGCGCCTGCTTAAGGTTATGGCGCGCTACCCGCAGCGTATCGCCCCGTTTTTGCACCTGCCCGTGCAGTCCGGCTGCATGGCGACCCTGCATCGCATGGGCCGTCCCTATAGCGCCGAGGCCTTTGAGGACACGGTGCGTATGATTCGCGCCAACTTGCCCCAGGCGTCTCTTTCGTGCGATGTCATCGTCGGTTTTCCTGGTGAGACGGACGAGGAGTTCGAGGAGTCGCTGGCGCTGTGCCGTCGTGTGGGTTTCTCGCGTATGCACGTGTTCCGCTATAGCAAGCGTCCCGGTACCCTTGCTGCCGATATGCCCGACCAGGTGCCGCCCGAGGTTATGGCCGAGCGCAGCCGTCGTATGCGAGCCGCGGCGCAGGAACTCGCCATTGCCGACGCTCGTCGTCGCGTGGGCACCGTCGAGCGTGCCGTCCTCGAGTACGGCGACAACCTGACGCTCGGTTCGTTCCATCATGCCCGTCTTGACGATACCTGTGGACTTACAGCCCCGTGCCTGCTCGATGTTGCTATCATCGGAGTCGATGATTCCGGCTTGGTCCATGCGCGCAGGGAGGTTCATGGAAGCCTCGAAGATTAGACTTACCGTTCCCGAGGGAATTGATCCCTCGTGCGTTTTGGGCGCCGGCGACGGCGTCCTTCGTGCGCTCGAGAGCTTGGTCCGCGCCCATGTGGTCGCCCGTGGCGATAGCATCGCCGTGAGCGGTGACCCGGATGAGGTCGAACTCGTGGCGCGTTTTTTCGAACATGCTTTTCGCGAGGCGGCTGCCGGGCGCACGCTGTCTGCCGACGATGTCTCGCGCTGTCTGGCCGTTCTGCGCGACGGTGAGCACGAGGATACGTCGCTTCGCGATGACGTGCTGCTTTCGTATCGCGGTCGTGCCATTCGCCCCAAAACGCTCGGCCAAAAGCGCTATGTGGATGCCATTCGCTCGCATACCATCACGTTTGGCCTGGGTCCTGCCGGTACCGGTAAGACCTATCTGGCCATGGCGCTCGCCGTTGCCGCGCTCAAGCGTCACGAGGTGGGCCGTCTGATCTTGACGCGTCCGGTTGTCGAGGCGGGGGAGAATCTGGGCTTTTTGCCCGGTACCCTTGAGGAAAAGATCGACCCCTACATGCGTCCGCTCTACGACGCCCTTTTTGACATGATGGATCGCGAGCGCACCGATGAGCTTATGGAGCGTGGCGTGATCGAGATCGCCCCGCTTGCCTACATGCGCGGCCGCACACTGAGTGATGCCTTCGTGGTGCTCGACGAGGCGCAAAATACCACGCCCGAGCAGATGAAGATGTTCCTGACACGCCTTGGGTTCAACTCCAAGTTCGTGATTACCGGCGACCTGAGCCAGCGCGACCTGGTGGGTCGTCGTGGCGGTCTTGCTGACGTTGAGCAGATTTTGGGCCGTGTCGACGATGTCGCATTTTCTCACCTCGAGCGTGCCGACGTGGTGCGCCATGCCCTGGTGGGTCGTATCGTCGAGGCATATGAAGCTTATGATGACGTGCGCGAGCAGCGCCCGCGCGACCGAAAGGAGTCCCGTTGAGTGTATTGATCAGCAACGATGCCGAGCTCGATACGCTGCTCGACGCGCAGGAGGTGGAGCACATCTGCGAGGTTGTGCTTGCCGCCGAGGGCGTTGAACGTGGAGTCGAGATTTCCCTTTCGTATGTCGACGAGGACGAGATGCACGAGCTCAACCACGAGTGGCGCGGTATCGACCGCACCACCGATGTGCTTTCGTTTGAGTGCGATTCGGCCTTCGACGATGACATTCCCGCCGATGAGACGCTCGAGCTCGGCGATATTATCTTGGCCCCGCAGGTTATTGCCCGTCAGGCCCCCGGTTTTGGCAATAGCCCCGCTGACGAGTGCCGCCTGATGCTCGTACACGGCATGCTGCACCTGCTGGGCTATGACCACATCGAGGACGACGAGGCCGAGGTTATGGAGGCCCGCGAGGACGCCATCCTGCGCGATCTGGCACTCGAGCGCGGCGAGGACCCCAAGCTAGTCCACGTCGGCCCCATCACCAACCACGCCCACGACTAGGAGCCGTCTATGATTCCCGGATCGAACAAGGACCATCCGTCCTTCTTAAAGTCGTTTTCCTACGCCATGGAGGGCTTCGTTACCGCCGTCAAGACCGAGCGCAACATTAAGGTCATGCTCGTGGCGGGCGTGTGTACCGTCATCGCCGGCTGTATCGTGGGGCTCGACATTGCCGAGTGGGCCACGATTATCATCTGTTGTGGCCTGGTGATTCACGGCGAGCTGTGCAACACCGCTATGGAGGCTATCGTCGACCTAGCGACCCAGGAGCTCCATCCGCTGGCCAAGCGTGCGAAGGACATCGCCGCCGCCTCTGTATACGTTCTTTCCATCACCGCCGCGATTGTGGGCTTGCTTGTCTTTGCCCACGCGCTCGGCTTTATTTAGAAAGGGATTCCCATGTCCGACAATATGCAGCCTACCGATGAGATTTTGGATGACGAGGTCCTGGACGAGGCTGAAGGTGCCGATTCGTTTGACGAGGCCGAGGAGTTCGACCCGTTTGAGGGCATGAGCGACGAGGAACTCGACTCCCTGTGCGACGAGGACGACGGTCCTATGGGCTTTGGCGACGTGGAGCCCGGTTTCCGCAGCGGTTTTGTGGCCCTGGTCGGTCGTCCCAACGCCGGCAAGTCCACGCTGCTCAACGCCTGCTATGGCAAAAAGGTCGCCATCACCTCGCCGGTGGCACAGACGACCCGCCGTCGCATGCGCGCCGTCGTCAACCGTCCCGGCTACCAGCTGGTCTTTGTCGATACCCCGGGTATTCATAAGCCCAAGGACGGCCTGGGGTCCGAGCTCAACAAGAGCGCACTGTTCGAGTTGAACGATGTCGACGTCGTCGCGTTTTTGATTGATGCCACCAAGCCGATCGGCAGGGGAGACGCCTGGGTTGCCGAGCGCGTCAGATGCGCTCGTTCCAAGAAGGTCCTGGTGCTCACCAAGGCCGATGAGGCCGACCCCGCACAGGTCATGGAGCAGCTTAAGGCTGCCCACGAGCTCATGGAATATGACGACGAGATCGTGACGTCATCGGTCAAGAACTTCAACGTCGATGCCTTTATCGAGACCGTTGCGCACTTTTTGCCCGAAGGTCCGCGTTGGTTCCCCGAGGACATGGGTACCGACGCTTCCGATGAGACGCTCGTTGCCGAGTTTGTGCGCGAAAAGGTTTTGCGCCGCACTCGTGATGAGATCCCGCACTCCGTTGGCGTGATCTGCGATGCGCTCGAGCAGACCAAGAAGGTGCTGCGCGTGCACGCCACCATTTACGTCGAACGAGAGGGCCAGAAGGGCATCATCATCGGCAAGGGCGGCGAGATGATCAAGCATATCGGTATCGACGCCCGTCGCGATCTTGAGCGCATTTTTGGCACGCAGGTCTTTTTGGAGCTGGACGTGAAGGTCAAGGCCGGCTGGCGTGACGACGAGGCCCAGATTCGCCGCTTTGGCTACAACGCCGAGGACTAAGGACGCGCGGCGCGCATGGCAGGCTCCCGGACATATCGCACCAAGGTGCTCGTCCTCGACAAGACGAAGCTTAAAGAGACGGACCTGATCCTGACGATGCTTGACGAGCGGGGTCGGCAGGTTCGTGCCGTGGCAAAGGGCGCCCGCAAACCCGGTGGGCGCCTGGCTGCGCGCTGCGAGCTGTTCTGTACCGTCGATATGCTGCTCGCGCATGGACGGTCGCTCGACGTGGTTTCCCAGGCCGAGCTTATGGAGGCGCCGCTCAGCGCTACGCCCGATTACGAGACGACCTGCGCCGCAAGCGCGATCGCCGAGGTCGCGCGCGTATGCTCGTTCGAGGACGCTGAGGACCCGTTCACCTTTGCCATCACGCAGCGAGCGCTTGCCCTGGCGGGCAGCGGGCTCGACACAGCGCACATGGATCTACTTGTGGCGGCATATGTCTTTAAGCTGCTGTCGCACGTTGGCTATCGACCCGATTTTTCGGCCTGCGTGCTGTGCGGAGACCCCATGCTGTCGTATTTTTCAGCCCAGGCGGGCGGTCTCATGTGCGGGTCGTGCGCGTCGAGCGTTCCAGGTGCCGAACTGGTGTCGACCGGTGAGACCGCATGGCTGCGCGCCCTCATGTCCATGACCTTCGATGCGCTCATGGCCGAGCGAATCGACCCGCATACGGCGGCATTCCTGCTCGGGCTTTCGCATGTTTGGGCTGCGACGCACACCGATCAGCGCCTCCGCGCGATGGAATTCATGTTGGGTCGGTGATGATGCGCAGGCGCGGGCTGCTTGTGGTAACATACCGACCTGTTGGTACCTCGACCTTGGTTGTTCGCTCCACCGGCGGCTTCCCAGTCCGAGGCGAATCGAGTCGCCCGTGGGCGACGCAAAACGAAAGGTGAAACAATGACTGTTTCCAAAGAGCGCAAGGCGGAGCTGACTGCCCAGTTCGGTAACACCCCGGTCGACACCGGCAACCCCAAGGTTCAGGTCGCCATCCTGTCCGAGCGCATCAAGGAGCTGACCGAGCACATGAAGTCCCACCAGAAGGACTTCCACACCCGTCGTGGCCTGCTCATGCTCGTCGGCCGTCGTCGTCGTCTTCTCTCCTACATCAAGAAGAACGACATCGTCGAGTACCGTGAGCTCATCAAGGCTCTGGGCATCCGCGACAACATCCAGTAGGATTTGTACATGCTAAGAGCGTCCTGCGCAGCGGGGCGCTCTTTTTGTGTAAGGGCGCGAACAATCACGCTCTGAAGCGTGGCGGGGGCAGGGGGCCCGCGTCACATGAGAAGCCCGCAGACAAGGGGTCTGCGGGGTTAAGGAGAACAATGACACTCGTATCCAAGACCTTTGAGCTGTACGGCAAGACCTACACCTTTGAGTCGGGCGAGCTTGCCAAGCAGGCCACCGGCGCCTGCCTGGTCAAGCAGGGCGACACCACGATGCTCGACACCGTGGTCGTCTCCAAGGAGCGTAAGAACTACGACTTCTTCCCGCTGACCGTCGACTTCAACGAGAAGATGTACGCCGCCGGCCGCATCCCGGGTGGCTACCTCAAGCGTGAGGGCCGTCCCAGCGAGAAGGCCACGCTCACCGCGCGCATGATCGACCGTCCGATTCGCCCGAGCTTCCCGGACGGCTTCCGCAACGAGGTGCACATCGTCGCTACCTCGCTCGTCGCCGACCAGGTCAATCCCTTCGATGTCATCAACGTCATGGGTGCTTCCCTGGCCATGACGCTCGGCGGCGTGCCCTTCGAGGGTCCGCTTGCCTGCGTGCGCATCGGCCGCAACGTGGAGACCGGCGAGTTTATCGTCAACCCCACCTACGAGGAGCGCGAGAACTCCGATCTGGACCTGGAGCTGGGCGGCTCTGCCGACTTCATCTCGATGGTCGAGGCCGGCGCCGAGGAGATCTCCGAGGACGACATGCTCGCCGCCATGAAGTTTGGCCAGGAGGCCCTTGCTGCCTTCTGCCAGGCTCAGGACGAGTTCGTTGCCGAGTGGGAGCAGGTCAACGGTGCCATCGTCAAGAAGGAGTACCCGCTCGATCAGCCCGTCGAGGAGGTCCAGGAGCGCATCTTCGCCCACTACGACGAGATGGCAGCCGCCCTTCGCGATGCCGACAAGCTTTCCCGTATCGGTAAGGTCGAGGCTCTGAAGGAGTCCATCCGCGCCGAGTTCACCGAGGAGGAGCAGGCCGCTTGGGAGCGCGAGATCCCCGTGGCGCTCAAGAAGCTTGAGAAGAAGGCCATGCGCACCATGGTCGTCGAGACCGGCGAGCGCGTCGACGGCCGTGCCGCCGACGAGATTCGCCCCATCATGGTGAAGGATAACTACCTGCCTCTCGTTCACGGCTCCGGCCTGTTCCAGCGCGGCCAGACCCAGGTGCTCTCCGTCCTGTCACTCGGTATGCTCAACGAGGGCCAGCGTCTGGATACTATTGAGCCCACCGAGGGCAAGCGCTACATGCACCACTACAACTTCCCGCCGTTCTGCACCGGCGAGACCGGCCGCATGGGCAGCCCCAAGCGCCGCGAGATCGGCCATGGCAACCTGGCCGAGCGCGCCCTGCTTCCGGTGCTCCCCGACGAGAACGAGTTCCCTTATGCCATCCGCGTCGTCTCCGAGGTCATGGAGTCCAACGGTTCCTCTTCGATGGCTTCGACCTGCGGCTCCACGCTCGCCCTTATGGACGGCGGCGTGCCCATTAAGCGCCCGGTCTCCGGTATCGCCATGGGCCTGATCCAGGAGGAGGGTAAGACCGTGGTCCTGTCCGACATCCAGGGTCTCGAGGACTTCCTGGGCGACATGGACTTTAAGGTCACCGGCACCACCGAGGGCATCACCGCCCTGCAGATGGACAACAAGGCCACCGGCCTTACCTTCGACATCCTGGCCCGCGCCCTGCAGCAGGCCAAGGAGGGTCGCGCCTTCATCCTGCAGAAGATGCTCGATGTGATCCCCGAGCCGCGCCACACTACGCGCAGCACCGCTCCGCGCATCGTTTCCATCCAGGTTCCGACCGACAAGATTCGCGACGTCATCGGTTCCGGCGGCAAGGTCATTCGCGGCATCCAGGACGAGACCGGCGCCTCGGTCGACATCCAGGAGGACGGCACCGTCTTTGTCGGCGGCACCGGCGAGTCCGTCGACCAGGCTGTCGAGCGCATCAAGCTCATCATCAAGGTTCCCGAGCCGGGCGAGGAGTACACCGGTCGCGTGGTTTCCATCCAGCCCTTCGGCGCGTTCGTGAATCTGCTGCCCGGCAAGGACGGCCTGCTGCACATCTCCCGCGTTGCCAAGGGCCGCGTGGAGAAGGTCGAGGACGTCCTCAACGTGGGCGACGAGGTCAAGGTCGTCGTCATCGAGGTCGACGATCGCGGTAAGATCTCGCTCGATCGCCTTGACAAGCCCGAGGCCCCGGCTCGCGCCGAGGGTGCCTCCGAGGGCGACGGCGAGCACTTCCAGCGCCGTGAGCGTCCGCGTCGCGAGCGCTCCGAGCGCAGCGACCGTCCGCGCCGTGACCGCGGCGACCGCAATGGCCGTGACCGCCGTCCGCGCCGCC
>USEF01000037.1 GCA_900553475.1 uncultured Collinsella sp.
GAGCGTCGTGTGTGCGGTCTGGTCCTGCGATGCTACGATGCGAAAGCCCTGTTCATCGGCGGCATCCCAACCGTTGGCTGCCAGGTCCACAACCTCGACATACTCTACGCGAGCCGCCGCGGGCGCATGCTCAGAAAGCGCGGCAACAAAAGCATCGAGCGCATCGGCCGGAGCGTGCGCCTCGATATGCACGCCGTCGCCCGCATTGAGCACCCATCCGCAAATGCCATGCGCCATGGCCTCGCGATACACAAACGGTCGCATACCAACGCCCTGCACAATGCCCGTCACATGAATATGCACATGCCGCATGCGACACCCCTCATCAAAACCGACCAAAAAAGGACAGGTTTATTTTGGTAGGTAAAACTTCTAAACCTGCCAAAACAAACCTGTCCCAATTTGGCAGGTGCGCTGCGGGAAATCCCGTTACAGCCCCAGGCTCTGCTTGGTGGCGGCGCACGTGAGCTCGCCGTGCTTAACGCCGCGCAGGCCCAGCAGGCGGTCGGCTAGTTCGTAGACGCGCTCGCCGCGACCCTTGAGCGCCAGAATCTCCAAGCAGTTGTGGTGATCCAGATGCACGTGCATGGTCGATACGATCTCGTCGGTGTAGTCGTGCTGCACTTCGTCCAGACGGCGCGTCAGGTCGCCGGTATGGTGGTCGTAAATCATGGTGAGCGATCCGATAACATGCTCATCGGGCGTGCGCATCTGCTCCTTGGCGATCGAGGCGCGAATCAGGTCGCGCACGGCCTCGGAGCGGTTGGCCACGTCGCCGCGGCGCGCGATCTGCTCGTCAAAACGGCGCAGCAGGTCGTCGGGTGCGGTAACCGAAAAACGGACCAGCTCGGAGCCGGAGCCACTACAGTGGCAGCCCGCGTCACCGTCCGCCCCGTGCGGATGCTCGTGCTCGTACCCGCAGCCGTGCTCGTGTTCGGCCACTTTACACCAGCTTCACGGAGCCGACGGAGTTGTGGTCGGCCTCGATGGCCTCTTCGTAGCCCTCGAGTGCGTCGTGGGCCTCGTGCAGCGCGGCCATGGCGGCCTCGAGCTTGGCGCCGATGCGCTCCATGTCAAAATTCTCGGTCGCATGCAGCAACTGATGGCTCCACTCATGAGCGAGCTCGATGGTGTCGTCGACCTGTTTGACGCTCATGGCAAGCTGGCTCATGTTCATTCCAACATCATGCATGGGAAATCTCCTTTTGTATGGGGCAGTTCAGTGGTTCAGATTTTACTACGCCCGCTCTGCGCGCAGCTGCATAAGAAAACGGGTACGAGTCTGTGCGACCCGCACCCGTTCACTGGGGGCTGTTTGTGACTACCATACTATCCGTGGTTGCACTCGGTGCACCCAGAAGTCCGGCGAGCGGTGCAAAAGCGCTCATGGACGGCAGGCAGACGGCAACATGTAACAAGCGTATTACAGATGCTTCTCCAGCAGCGCCTGCAGCCTCGCCTTGGGTAGAGCGCCAACCGAGCGGTCAATCTCCTCGCCGTTCTTAAACACAATCAGCGTGGGGATGCTCATGACGCTATACTTCATGGCCAGGTCCTGGTTGTCGTCGACGTTGCATTTGGCAACGGCAAGCTTGCCCGCCAGCTCATCGGCAACCTCGTCAACGATGGGCGAGAGGGATCGACAGGGCCCGCACCACGGTGCCCAAAAATCGACCAGCACGGGTAGACTGTCGTTAACGATGGAATCGAAATTCTCGGGGGTAATCTGCTTAATGTCAGCCATGGTGACCTCCATAATGTGACGCGGCTCAGCCGCGTAAAACTCAGTACGACCGTGCTTATACCCAGCCGCCCGCAAAGCAACCACTCGCGGGCAGCTCTTTTATATAATGGTGGGCACGCAAACGATTGGAGAGCGCATGTCCACGTCACAAAGCCAGAAAAAAGAAGCCATCGCCCAGGCGGCCGAGCAAGAGCTCACATCGCTTGCGGTCCGTGGCGTGCGTATCGCGGGCAACGCGTGCTCGCCGATCGTGCTGGTCAAAGGCGATTTGGACGAGGCCGAGCGTTCGGGTGGCGAGCTTGCCGCCGGCCCGGATGGCGCGGCGTTGCGCAAGGCGCTTGGGGCCATCGGTTACGCGCCCGAGGATTTTTGCGTGCTGGCAAGCGTCGCCGGCGTGGGCGACGGAGCGGTCGCGGTGGGCGAGACTCTGCCGTGCGAGCTGTTCCGCGAGGCGCTTGAGGCCTTGGACCCCGAGGCGGTGCTACTGCTCGACAACAACGCGGCTGACGCCATGCGCGAGACCTACGCCGATATGCTTGTGGCGATCGATGACTTCGACACCGCCATGCTCAAGCCCGGCCTGGTCGCCCATGTGCAGGGCCGCCGCGTGCTCGCACTCGACGGCTTTGAGGCAGCACTCACCGACAAGGCCGCTAAGCAGCGCATGTGGGCCTACATCAAGCAGCTGACTCCGGCGGCCGCCCCGCTGTAGCGAGCCCGCGTCGACAAATGACCCCGAGCGGGCGAGCCGTACCCGCGGAACGCAAATCCGTCGCGCCCGCGCCCTTACATCACAGCACGCAGCTCAAACCGATCGCCGTTAATGCGGAACTGACAGTTGCCGTTCATGCGCTCCACGGCAAGTTTGATGCTCCTGGTGCCAAAGCCATGGCCCGCATGCCGGGTCACGGGCATGCCGTCGACCATGCGCGGCGCGCGGTCAAACGTGTTGGAAACTAACAGCAGCAGCTGGCCGTCCTCTAATCGCAGGTCAAAGTCGACGAATCGCTTTCCTTGGGGTGCGGCGCTTGCGGCGGTGATAGCGTTTTCCAAGGCATTTGAGAGCACGCTAAACAGGTCGGCGTCATCTACGTGGATGGTTTCGGGTACGGCGGCGCGCAGGTTGGCGGTAATGCCGTTTCTATTGATATCCGAGCTAAATGACGAAAGCGCGATGTTTACGGTCTCGTTGGCGCAGAAGCGGCGTACGGCGGTGCGATCGCCGGCTTCGCAGAGTTCATCGATGCGTTTGAGCGCCTCGTCGGTGTGGCCCTCCTCAATTAAAGCGGCCAGGCCGCGTAGGAAGTGGCGCATATCGTGGCGAAGAATCGACAGCTCGCGCCCAGATTGACGCCAAGCCTCGAGCTCTTTGATGGCGGCGCTGTCGCGGGTTTCGAGCATCCAGCGCTCTCGCTCGGCGGTTTCCTTTTCTTCGTATTCGCGTAGGTAAACGGCAAGAAACATAAGGTAGAACGCACAGAGCGCAAATGCCAAAAACTCAACCGTTACCACCGAGCCCGAGTGGAACAGCGTGGTGTAGACGTTGGTGGCATAGTCAAAGACGTAATAGACGAGCGGCAGGATTAAAAGGATGCCCAGCTCGGTGGTGCTTTTAATCGCCAAGCGCGGACCGATGTCGCCGGCCCAATGCAACAGGACGGCAAAGACGGCGAGTGTGGTCGCGATGCGCGCCAGATAGTACGCGATCTGAGAATCGGTTGCGGCAAAGGCGGCGATGCCCGTCCAATTGCTGAACTGGCAGCTCAGATAGGCACTCGTAATGCCGAGCACGGCAAGCAGCGGGCTCAGGCGGTAGCGCGCGCACAAATAGATGACGAGCGGCAGATGCACGACGAGCGGATATACCTGGCGGGCGAAAAGCTCGCCGCCGACGGCATTGGCGAGGCCAAATGCGCATCCAGTTACGGCACCGACCAGCACCAGTTCAAGCGCATGACGCCGGTTGATCTCGATACCGCACAGCGCCGCCGAGGCAAAGACGCCAAAGAGCAGCGTCGTGGCGTGGTGGATTGCCCAAAGGACCATTTCGACCGAGGAGACCATCAGTGTCTCCCACCCTCAAAGCGAACCGCAAAGTAGGCGTCTTGGAATCCCTGCTTGCAGCTGCGCGAAAGCGGGATGCACGCACCCGAGCGCATGACGATGTCCGTGCGGTCAAAGTGATCGATATTGCGCAAGTTGACCTGGTAGCTACGGTGGCATTTAAAGAAGGTGGCATTTTGCGCCAAACGGTCCTCGACGCTGCGGAACGACTCGAGTGCCTCGATATCGCGTCCGTCGCGCAGGTGGAAGACCACGTGCTTGTTGCGCGCCTCGGCATATTCGATGTCGGACAGGCGCAGGGCGTGGTAGCCAAAGGACGTTTTGATGACGAGTTCGTCGGTCGCTGACGGGCGCATGCTCGAAAGCTCGTCGAGCAACTGCGCCAGGCGTTCGTAGGCCACGGGCTTGAGCAGATAGTCGAAGGCGCGGACCTCGTAGGATTCAAGCGCGAACTCGGGCGACGAGGTGAGGAACACCAGGCGCACGGCGGTGTCGGCCTGGCGCAGTTCGCGTGCGGTGTCCATGCCGTTGACGAGCGGCATGATCATGTCGAGCAGAATGATGTCGGCGCGCGATGCGGCATGGCGGGCCAGCAGGTCCTCGCCGCGCGTGACGAGCGCAACATCGACCGTCGTGCCCGTCTCGGTCGACCAACGGTCGATCATCCGGTGCAGTCTATCTAGAAAAGCGACATCATCGTCGCAGGCGATAATCTTGAGCATTCGGCCCCCTTAAGTAGTTCGATTTTGCCACATCGGGCACGCGCCGCTTGTGGGGGTGCGGACCGTTTGCGCCCCACGGCGTGCAACTCGCGCCAAGCGGTATTGCGGTGGCGAAAGATGCCTCCTGCGCCATCGAGAGCTCAGCTATCCTCAGCTTGCCAGTTCGAATATGGACCTGCCACATGATTGAATCTTTATTTCAACTTTACACCTAGGTTTACAGCTGTCTTGTCAGCTGTAAACCTAGGTGTCATACTAAAGCCCCAAGATTCGCCAAAAGAGAGGGGCCTTGATGGCACAGAGCGCGAACATGGATGCGTCGGAGCTTGCACGCGATATCGCGGCCGGCCTGGCATCGGCAACGACGGCAACGGAGCGTGCGGCACTGGTGCCCGCAGAGCTCGTCGAGGCCATTCAGCAACTAAAAACCCAACGTGACGCGGTGATCCTGGCGCACTATTACGTGGCGCCCGAGGTCCAAGCCGTTGCCGATTACGTCGGCGACAGCTTCTACCTGGCCAAGCTCGCCAAGAGCCTGCCGCAGCAGACCATCGTGTTGTGCGGCGTGGAGTTTATGGGCGAGAGCGCCAAGCTGCTCAACCCCACCAAGACCGTGCTGCTGCCCGAGCCGGGCGCGGACTGTCCCATGGCGCACATGGTCAAGCACGAGACGGTCGACGCGGCGCGCGCCGAGTACGGCGACGACCTGGCTGTCGTCTGCTACGTCAACTCCACGGTCGAGATCAAGAGCTGGAGCGACGTGTGCGTCACCAGCTCCAACGCCGTTAAGATCGTGTCCGAGCTGCCGCAGCAGCATGTCCTGTTCATTCCCGATCAAAACCTGGGACGCTTCGTAGCCGAGCAGGTGCCGCAAAAGCACGTCATTCTCAACAACGGCTACTGCCCGCGCCATCACATCATCACCGTCGAGCAGATCGTCGACGCGACGGAGGCCCACCCCGACGCGCTCGTGCTGGCGCATCCTGAGTGCAAGGCCGACGTCCTGGCCGAGGCCGACTACATCGGCTCCACCGCCGGCATTATCAAGTACGCCGAGGAGTCCGACGCGAGCGAGTTCATTATCGTGACGGTCCGCGGCGTGCTCTACGAGCTCGAGCGCCGCTGCCAGGGCACCGGCAAGAAGTTCTACTTCCCCGCGGTGCAGCCCACCTGCGTCAACATGGATCTTATCACGCTCGAAAAGCTCGTGCGCTGCCTGGAGACGGGCGAGGGCGAGGTGCAGATCGGCGTCTCGGACGAGGCAGCAGACCAGGCCAAGCTCACGCTCGACCGTATGCTCGAGTACGCAGCACGCTAGAACAATGTTGCATGAGGGACGGTCCCTTATGCCACATTACAAGGGAGAGGATTCCTGTGGAAACCAAGCAATACCCCGATATGGAGTGCGACGTCGTCATTGCCGGCTGCGGCGTGGCGGGTCTGTACGCGGCCCTCAATCTGCCGACGAGCACGCGTGTGATCATGCTCTCCAAGGGCGCGGTCGATGAGTGCGATTCGATGCTCGCGCAGGGCGGCATCTGCGTGCTGCCCGAGGGCTCGGACTATGATGCCTTCTTTGAGGACACCATGCACGCCGGTCACTACGAGAACCGCCGCGAGAGCGTCGACATCATGATCCGCTCGAGCCGTTCGGTCATCAACGACCTGCTAGCGATGGGCGTGGATTTTGAGCGCAAGGCCGACGGCAGCCTCGACTTTACCCGCGAGGGCGCGCACAGCCGTCCGCGCATTGCCTTCCATGCCGACATTACGGGCAAGGAGATCACGACCAAACTGCTCCAGGCCGTTCGCAAGCTGGACAACGTGCAGATTTTGGAGCACGTGGCCATGACCGACATCCTGACGGGCGAGCGTGACGGCGCCACGGTGTGCACCGGTATCGTCGCCGTTCCCGTGGACGAGAACAACTCGGTTCGTCCCGCCGACGAGCTGGTAAATGCCGCCGAGGGCGCGCATGCCGGCGAGCCGTTTAAGATCCATGCCCGCCACACGCTGTGGGCAACGGGCGGCATCGGCGGCGTATACGACCATTCGACCAACTACCCGCAGCTCACGGGCGATGCCTGCTACATTGCTCAGGAGCATGGCATTAAGATGGAGCACCTGGACTACGTGCAGATTCACCCCACGGGGCTGTTCTCGCCGCAGCCGGGCCGCACCTTCCTGATCAGCGAGAGCTGCCGCGGCGAGGGCGCGATTTTGCTTAACGCCGCCGGCGAGCGCTTTACCGATGAGCTCCAGCCGCGCGATGTGGTCGCCGCCGCTATTCGCGAGCAGATGAAGCAGGACGGCACCGAGCACGAGTGGCTGAGCTTTGCCCCCGTCGAGCGCGACGTGGTGACCGGGCACTTTGCCAACATTCGCGCGCGCTGCCTGGAGGACGGCCGCGACATCTTGGACGAGCCCATTCCCGTTACGCCGACGCAGCACTACTTTATGGGCGGCGTGTGGGTCGACAAGGACGGCCGCACCTCGATGCCCGAGCTCTACGCCGCGGGCGAGACGGCCTGCAACGGCGTTCACGGCAAGAATCGCCTGGCTTCCAACAGCCTGCTCGAGGCGCTGGTCTGGGGTCGTCGCGCCGCGTGGTACATGCGCACCGGCGAGTCACTGGCCGTGGAGCAGGCAGGCGATCCCGCGCTCGATGGCCGTCATCGCGCCCTGGGCGCCGACACCCTGGCAATCGATGATTTGGCCCGTGCCGCCGGCACGCAGGCCGTGGAGGAGTAGACCATGAATCCCATTACCATGAAGCTCGTCGTCGATGATCTGATTCTGCAGGCCCTGCGCGAGGACATTACCTTTGAGGACGTGAGCACGGCGAGCGTGTGCCCCACGGCGCGTCCCGCCACGGTGGAGCTTATCGCCAAGGCCGACGGCATCATCGCCGGCTTGGATGTGTTTGCCCGCACCTTTGAGCTGCTGGATTCGCAGAGCTCGGTGCTGTTTGATGTCTCGGATGGCGACGAGGTGCATGCCGGCGATCACGTGGGCCAGGTGCGCGGCGACGCGCGCGTGTTGCTTTCGGGCGAGCGCGTGGCGCTCAACTACCTGCAGCGCATGAGCGGCATCGCTACCTATACACACAGCATGGCCGCGGCGCTCGAGGGAACCAAGACCGTGCTCGTCGACACGCGCAAGACCACGCCGGGCATGCGCGTGTTTGAGAAGGCGGCGGTTGAGATTGGCGGCGGCAGCAACCACCGTTACAACCTGTCGACGGCCGTCATGCTCAAGGACAACCACATCGATGCCGCCGGTGGCGTGACGCGTGCGATTGAGATGGCGCGCGCCCATGCATCGTTTACCACGACGGTCGAGATCGAGTGCGAGAACCTGGACATGGTGCGCGAGGCCATGGAGGCCGGCGCCGACATCATCATGTTCGACAACATGACCCACGACGATATGGCTGCCGCGATTGAACTTATCGCCGGCCGTGCCAAGACCGAGTGTTCGGGCAACGTGGATGCCAGCAATATCCGCGCGCTTGCCGACCTGGGCGTTGACTTTATTAGCTCGGGCGCCCTGACGCACTCCGCGCCGATCCTCGACCTCTCGCTTAAACACCTGCGTCTGCTGGACGGTAAATAATGAACGCCCGCGAGCGTCGCCGTGCCATCATGGCCGTGCTCGAGGGGGCCAAGGGGCCCGTATCGGGCAGCGCGCTTGCCCGCGAGGTGGGTGTGAGCCGCCAGATCGTGGTGCAGGACATCGCCCTGCTGCGCGCCGATGGGCACGATATCGTGGCGACCAACCGCGGCTACGTGCTGCAGGAGGCCCCCAGCAGCCCCGCCGTGCCTACGCGCTTGGTCAAGGTTCGCCACAGCGTGGAGCAGGCGGGCGACGAGCTTACGAGTATCGTCGATGCGGGTGGCGCCGTGCTCAACGTGATCGTCAACCATCGTGTGTACGGCAAGATCACGGCCGACCTGGACATCCGCAACCGCCGCGATGTCGAGCGCTATCTGCGCGATATCGAGAGCGGCAAGAGCTTTCCGCTGCTTACGGTGACGAGTGGCTATCACTTCCATCGCATTGCGGCGGAGGACGAACAGACCCTCGACGAGATCGAGGCGATGCTCAAGGAAAAAGGCTACCTAGCAGACCTGATGCCCTACGAAGACGATTTGTCCTAGTCGACGCCGCATCTATAAGTTGCGGTGAAATAGTTCCTAAAATCGGCATCCAAGACATAAAACAGGAACTATTCCACCGCAACTGCCAAGGGTCCCGCTCCAAGATTAGCTGCCCACATATGCAAAAGGAGGCCTCCGCGGCGATGCGGAAGCCTCCTTTTTTGTGCACGGTGTACTTTTGAGTGTGCAAGTGGGGGAGTTGTTACTCCTCGACGATCTCGGTGATCGCGCCAGCGGGGCAAGCGTCCTGGCAAGCGCCACAGGCGACGCAGGAGTCCTCGTCAGCGACGGTAGCGACGTCCTGGAGCTCCAGAACGCCAGCGGGGCAGGAGTCGACGCAAACGCCACAAGCGATGCACTCGTCGGCATCAATTACGGGATGAGCCATGGTAGTTTCCTCTCTGTTGACCGACGCTACAGGCGATGCGCGCCGGTTTGATTCGGGCAAAAACATACCACGGGAGCGACCGTTTGCAATACCCTCTGACCGGCATCTTCATACCGTTCGCCGAGTATGCCAAGGTTTACTAAAAAACACGCAGGTGGGGCCGTTGAGCTGCGTAAATGTTAGCTAAAGGTGACTTGAAATATAGGGCGATTGAGCGTGCTTGCGGAAACCGCATCCCATTATTTTGTCGAAAAACGGGTTGCAGTTTCCGGTTAGGCCCGCTAGCGGAAAATGCGAGCCGGTATCAGCTCTCAAAACGGGATACGGTTTCCGGTTGAGCCTTCAGACGGAAACTGCGACCCGGAATCCACGCTCAAACCGGGATGAGCTTTCCGCAAGACGGCCCCCAGGCACCCCCGGACGCAAACCTCAGCCATCTCTACATAGATCTCGATAGATTTGCCGAGAACTCAAACAGTGCGTCTACCTGCGCATTTAAGAACCTAAACTCTCAGCAATAAGAAATCTTATATGAATTGACTTAGATTTTGTATATTCCGGCCCATAAGGGGATACACTACATCCTGAAAGACAAGCCGAAGCGCCGCGCGACAGATCGTCGAGGCGGCGCGAACGCAAAAGAGAGAGGGAATTTCTAATGAGTAAGATTCTTGGTATCGACCTTGGTACTACTAACTCCGCTATGGCCGTTCTCGAGGGCGGTTCTCCGACCATTATCGTGAACGCCGAGGGCGACCGCACCACCCCGTCCGTTGTGGGCTTCCGTGCCGACGGCGACCGCGTCGTTGGTAAGGCCGCTAAGAACCAGGCTGTCACCAACCCCAAGAACACCGTGTTCTCCATCAAGCGCTTCATGGGCCGCAAGTACTCCGAGTGCACCTCCGAGATCAAGACCGTGCCGTATGAGGTCAAGGAGGGCCAGGGCGGCCGTGCCGTCGTCGACATCGAGGGCAAGGACTACACCGCCGAGCAGGTGAGCGCCATGACGCTCGCGAAGATGAAGGCCGACGCCGAGAAGTATCTGGGCGAGACCGTCACCGACGCCGTCATCACCGTCCCGGCCTACTTCAACGACGCCCAGCGTCAGGCCACCAAGGACGCCGGCAAGATCGCCGGCCTCAACGTCAAGCGTATCGTCAACGAGCCGACCGCTGCTGCTTTGGCCTATGGCCTGGACAAGCAGGGCACCGACCAGCGCATTCTGGTCTTCGACCTGGGCGGCGGCACCTTCGATGTCTCCATCCTCGACCTCGCCGACGGCGTGTTTGAGGTTCTGTCCACCTCGGGCGACAACCACCTGGGCGGCGACGACTGGGATCAGCGCGTCATCGACTGGATGGCCGATAAGTTCCAGCAGGAGAACGGTGTCGACCTGCGTCAGGACCCCATGGCCCTGCAGCGTCTGAAGGAGGCCGCCGAGAACGCCAAGAAGGAGCTCTCCGCCGCCCAGCAGACCACCATCAACCTACCGTTCATCACCATGAACCAGTCCGGCCCGCTGCACCTCAACTACACGCTGACCCGCGCCGAGTTCGAGAAGATCACCCGCGACCTGCTCGAGCGCTGCAAGCAGCCTGTCACCAACGCCCTGCGCGACGCTAAGCTCAAGCTCTCCGATCTGACCGAGGTCATCCTCGTCGGCGGCTCCACCCGTATGCCCGCCGTCCAGGAGCTCGTCAAGACCATGACCGGCAAGCAGCCCAACATGTCCGTGAACCCCGACGAGGTCGTTGCCGACGGCGCTGCCGTCCAGGGCGGCGTGCTCACCGGCGACGTCGAGGGCATCCTGCTGCTCGACGTTACCCCGCTGTCGCTGGGCGTCGAGACCATGGGCGGCATCATGACCAAGATGATCGACCGCAACACCACGATCCCGACCTCCAAGACCGAGGTCTACTCCACCGCTGCCGACAACCAGACCAGCGTCGAGATCAACGTGCTCCAGGGCGAGCGCGAGCTTGCCCGCGACAACAAGTCGCTCGGTAAGTTCCAGCTGACCGGTATCCCGGCTGCCCGCCGCGGCGTGCCGCAGATCGAGGTCACCTTCGACATCGACGCCAACGGCATCGTGAAGGTCAGCGCGAAGGACCTGGGTACCGGCAAGGAGCAGAACATCACCATCACCGCTTCCACCAACATGTCCAAGGACGACATCGACAAGGCTGTGAAGGAAGCAGAGCAGTTTGCTGCCGACGATAAGAAGAAGCGCGAGGAAGTGGACATCCGCAACGGCGCCGACCAGATGGTCTTCCAGACTGAGAAGATGCTGAAGGAGAACGGCGACAAGATGCCCGCCGACGTCAAGAGCGAGGCTGAGGCAAAGCTGGCCGACCTGAAGACCGCTGTCCAGTCCGGCTCCATCGACGACATCAAGGCAAAGCAGGATGCTCTGAGCCACGTCTTCGAGAAGATGTATCAGGCTGCCGCTGCTGCCCAGCAGCAGGCCGCAGGCGCACAGCCCGGCCCCGATGCCGGCGCAAACGGCCAGCAGAAGCCCAACGATGACGGTGTTGTGGACGCAGACTTCAAGGAAGTCTGATTTGAGACACAGCAGTGCGTATCCGGCCAAACCGGCGGGTATGCGCGTAGAATAGCAAAAGCCGCTCCGGTTTTGCCGGGGCGGCTCTTGCTGGTTATAGAGAAAACCTCTCAGTCTCGCTGACGCTCGCCATCTCCCCTGATAGGGGAGCCATTGGC
>USEF01000038.1 GCA_900553475.1 uncultured Collinsella sp.
CCAGCCCCGGCGCCGGCGCCGCCAACGCCCGAAGCCGCCCGCGCGGCCTCCGAGCGCTTCAGCGCCACGCGGATCCGTGCGAACAGCTCCTCGATCGCAAACGGCTTGGTCAAGTAGTCGTCGGCGCCGGCATCGAGCCCGGCAACCTTGTCCATCACGGCATCGCGCGCGGTGACCATAATCACCGGCACATCCTTGTGCTTACGGACGCGCCGCAGAACCTCCATGCCGTTGAGCTGCGGCAACAGCACATCGAGCAGAATCAAATCGTAGTCGCGCTCCAGCGCCAGGTCCACGGCGGTGCGGCCGTCGGCGGCGTGCTCCACCTGGTAGCCCTCGTGCTCCAGCTCGAGCGTCACAAAGCGGGCGATTTTTTCCTCGTCCTCTACGATCAGGATCCGTGCCATGCGTGCCCCCGTCTGCGATTACTTGTCGTCGTTCAGATTTTGCTTGATGTCGTCCGCGGCGTCGGCGGCGTGATCCATAAGGTTGTTGATGCTGCCGGGCACGTCACCGTCGCTGTCGATGCGGTAGCGCATGCCAAAGAACAGGCCAATCAGCATCAGCCATATCGTGGCGCCCCAGGCAAACAGCGCGACGATGGGGATCAGGATGGGAATGTTGAGGATGATCGCGTCGCGGCGCGTGGCGATAAACTTGGTGTCCAGGCTCAGGCGGAAGAGCTTTTTGAGGTACTCCCACACGCTGTCCATCTTCTTGGAGAAGTCGGTCTTTTCGCTCGACTTTTCGTAGGCGGCCTGCGCGGCGACCATCTCGGCTGAGGGCTCGTCGACCGGCTCGGTGGCGGCGTGCGCCGACGTGGCCTGGGTCTTGCCTTGCGACTCGAGCCAAATGATGGCGTCCAAAACGTTGCCGTCGGCGGCGTCGAGCGCGGTCTTGGCATCGGTGTAGCTCACGTTGCACTTGGTGCGGATGGTTTCAACTTTTTCGAGGTCGTCCATGACCTGTCCTTTCGTTCGATGGGCGCGACGCCGGGCGATCTGCCCGGGCGCGAGCGTTGCGTTCGGCGGCCTGCGTTGCGCGGCGCCGCCCCGCCCTTGGTCGAACTCTATAGTGCAGGTTATAGATTAAGCGATTCTTGAGCCAAGATTAATGTTGGATGAGTTTTTGGGTAGCGGTGGGAAAAGTATTAGACCTCGATAGCGGGGGATGGGGTGCCGGTGCAAAACGGCGTCAAAGGTTGGTCGAGCAGGCGGTTTCTCCATTGATGTCCGCACGACATGTGACACTTACCCTGCCGCCCTGCTCTGCCGCGGTGGCATATACCCGAACAGCGACCCTCTAAGGAGTTCGATACCAATGAGCGACAACACCAAGCATCTCGCAAAGAAGTGCGTCAAGGACGCGGGGCCGTGCCTCGCGCTGCGCCTTGCCGGCGCAGCGGTCGCGCTGCTGGCTGTTCTGGGGCCATTCGACGCGCTCCGAAGTGCTAGTTCTCTGCACGTTTGCATGGCCCTTGCCGGCGCCATGATGACCGGCGGCGTGCTCGATCTGATTTTTTGGGTGCTTGACCCGTTTGGATGGAAGAACGAGGGTAAGCCCTAAGGGATGGAAGGACTGGAACGGTTGGCTTAGTGATCGTGCAGAATGTGGGCTAGCGACTTGCAGGGAAGTGGTGATCCGATGACAGTCTATGTGACGGGCGATATTCACGGCGGCGTCGACATGCAAAAGCTGCGCGACTGGGAGCTTGGGGATAGCCTTGGCAGCGACGACTATCTGATCATCGCCGGCGACTTTGGCTTTCCGTGGGATTTCTCTGCCGAGGAATGCGCCGATATCGCTTGGCTGGAGTCGCGCCCCTATACGTTGCTGTTCGTCGACGGCAACCACGAACGTTTCGATCACTGGGCGGAGCGTCCCATGGAACTGTGGCACGGCGGCCTGACGCAGCGCCTGTCGGACACCTCGCCCATCCGACGCCTGACGCGCGGCGAGGTTTTTGAGCTCGACGGCTCAACGATCTTTACCATGGGCGGCGCCACGAGCGTGGATAAGGAATACCGCATTCCGTATTCCAGCTGGTGGCCGCAGGAGCTGCCGGACGAGCGCAACTTTGAGGAGGCGCGGGCAAAGCTCGAGAGCATGGGCTGGAAGGTCGACTACGTGATCACCCACACCTGCTCTACGCGCATGCTTTCGCCCACGCTTTATCCGGCATCCAGCTGGAATTGCCCCACGGTTGATCGACTTACGGCATTTTTCGATGAGCTGGAAGATCGCATGGACTACAAACGCTGGTATTACGGGCATTTTCATCGGGATGCCAACCCGGCCGAGCGCCATACCGTGCTCTACGACTGCATCGTTCGCTTGGGTGACGAACTCCAGCCCTGGGATGTTGCGTAGAGGCGGGGTGGCTGGCTACTCGACCGTTACAGTGATGTTCTCGCGGTGCGCACGGATGACATCCCAGCTAAAGTGCTCGACCAGCTGCTCGGCAGAGCGCGGCGTGGTGTCCGGCGTGATGCCCGTTTGTCCGGCGAGCCATCCCAGCAGCGCCTCGGGCGTGCCAAAGCGCGCGCGTAGCTCGCCTAGGTCCAGATCGCGGTCTCGCTTGGATAGGCGGCGGCCGTCCGGTGACATGAGCAGCGGGATGTGCGCGTAGTGCGGCGTGGGAAGTCCTAGCAGATGTTGCAGGTAGATTTGGCGGGGCGTGGAGCCAAGCAGGTCGCATCCGCGCACGACCTCGGTGACGCCCATGGCAGCGTCGTCGACCACCACGGCTAGCTGGTAGGCAAAAACGCCGTCGCTGCGGCGCACCAAAAAGTCGCCGCACTCGGTGGCGAGTGCCTCGCATTGGGCTCCGTACGTGCGGTCAACGAATTCGATTACGTCGCCGGCGAGGTCGTCGACGGCGGGCACGCGCAGGCGCGTGGCGGGAGCGCGCAGGGCACTGCGGCGGGCGACCTCTTCGGCTGAAAGGCCTCGGCAGGCGCCACGGTAGATGGGCGTGCCGTCGCTGGCGTGCGGCGCGCTTGCGGTGTGGAGCTCGGCGCGCGTGCAAAAGCAGGGATAGATGAGGCCGGCGTCTTGCAGCTGTTGCAGGGCGTCCTCGTACAAGTCCAGGCGATCGTGCTGGTAGTAGGGGCCTTCGTCCCACTCAAGCCCCAGCCAAGCTAGGTCGTCAATCAATTGGGCGGCAAGTTCCGGGCGCTTGCAGCGATCGTCCAGGTCCTCGATGCGCAACACGATGCTGCCGCCTTGGCTGCGGGCCGAAAGCCACGCGCACAGGCAACTGAACACGTTGCCCAGGTGCATGCGGCCCGAGGGCGACGGGGCAAAGCGGCTCACGACGGGCGCGAGGGCGGGGGCGAGCTTGCTGTTGGACGCCGTCGACGTGGCCACGGCGTGTGTTGCTATGTTGCATGCGTTGATATCCATGCGGACGAGTATAGCGCGGGGTGAGGTGGGGGGCGTCGTCGATGCTCGCGAGTTGCCGAGGCTGCGTGTTGTGCGCGGCGGGCACCGACTCAACACCTCGATTACCGCCCCAAGCTCAGCCCCTTCAACCCCTCAAACGACAGAAACCCCGGCAGCTCTTCGCAACTGCCGGGGTTTCCGCGGAAAAGGGGGACATGATCCTCAAGCGAACGGCAAAGGGGGAAACCGTTTTCGCTCAACTGCTTTATGCCCCTCGCTCGCCGGCTTAATCGGCTCACGCCGCGCCCACACAAAGCCGCTACACCTGTGACGGAGCTATGAAGTGGTATCTATTGCCGGAGCGGGCTATGCCAAGGAGTGTCCCAGATTGCCGGCAGATAAGGAACGTCCCCAGGTGCCGGCCGCGGGCGTGACTTTCGTCCCGTTTGTTTGATACTCCGCTGACCTAGATGTTCGTCACATGAACCCGCAAACGTGGGACAATGACGCTACTGGTATCACAGACAAAGGATGTGCCTATGAACGCCCCCGTTGCCAAGACCTGTCGGCAGCGCTGCCCGTTTGCGCGATTTGCTTCCATTTGCGCGCTCGTCGCGTGCGCGCTGCTGCTGTTGCCCGCCGTTGCACGTGCCGACGGGTATTCCATGACCCAAACCTACATCAGTGCCACGGTCGAGGCCGATGGATCGCTGACCGTTGTCGAGGGGCGCCAGTTTGATTTCGACGACGACATCAACGGCGTGTTTTGGGAGATCAATACGGGTACCAACCAGCAGGGCGGCACGGCGGGCGTTGACGTGCTGAGTGTCGAGGAAGAGGACACCGCGTTTAACAAAGTCGATAGCGCGAACAAGGGCGACTCTGGCGTCTATACGGTCGAGCAGACCGGTGACGGCGTAAGGATTAAGGTGTTCAGCCCCCACGAGAGCGGCGACAGTGCAATCTACTACGTGAGTTATTCCATGACCGGTGCGGTCATGAATTGGGCCGATACCGCCGAGCTCTACTGGAAGTTCGTGGGTGACGGCTGGTCTGCGGATTCCGATGACGTCGAGATGGAAGTGCGCTTCGCAAATGCCGCTGCCGGGACGGCGGCCGTCAAGGGTGATAACTTCCGCGCATGGGGCCACGGCCCGCTGACGGGCGATGTATCGCTCGATGCGGACGAACCCATGGTCACCTATACCATTCCCTGCGTGCATCAGGGCGAATTCGCCGAGGCACGCATCGCCTTCCCTAGCGACTGGGTGCCGCAGCTTGCCGCTTCGGGCGAAGAGCGCATGTCAACGATCCTGAGCGAAGAGAAGGAATGGGCCGACGAAGCTAACGCTCGCCGCGCTCACGCTCGCATGATTGCCAATGCACTTGCCGTGCTAAGTGTTGTTGCGGCGGTGGCCTTTACCGGCACAATCGTTATGCTCAAGCTGCGCAAGCGCAAGCCCAAGCCGCTTTTCCAGGACGAGTATTTCCGCGATGTGCCTTCGGCCGACCATCCCGCCGTGCTTTCGGCCCTCATGAGCTGGAACGAGGTGCCCGATCAGGCATATATCGCCACGCTCATGAAGCTCACTGACGACCGTGTGATCAAGCTGGAGCAGGCGACCGTGACCAAGGCCAAGAAGGGTCTGTTGGGGCGTGAAAAAGAAGAGCAGACGTATCGCGTGACGGTGAGTGATGCGGGCTGGAAGTCGGCCAAGGGCATTGACCACATGGTGCTCAAGGTTTTCTTTGCCGGTGCTAAGCCTGACGAGAACGGCGATCGCTCGCGCACGTTCGACGAGCTGCAGCACTACGTCAAGCAGCACGCTACACCCGTGGGCGACAAGCTCGAGGACTATCAGAACACCGTTAAGGGCAAGCTGGCCGATAGCGAGTACGTTGCCTCGGACGGCATTGTTGCAATGGTGTTTTGCCTGGTTCTTGGTATCCTGATTGCCTTTGTTCCTGTGGGATCCATCTTCTTTACCGATGGCGCACAGGCGAACATTACCGCCGCGGTTATCTCGGTGCCGATTGTGCTGGTGGGTATCGGCGTGGGCCTTACGTTCCGCCGCTTTACGCCGGAGGGCGCCGAGGTGGCGGCTCGCTGCAAGGCGCTTAAGCATTGGCTCGAGGACTTCACGCGTCTAAAGGAAGCCGTCCCCGGCGATCTGGTCCTGTGGAATAAACTTCTGGTGATGGGTGCGGCGCTTGGCGTTTCGAAGGAAGTCCTGCGTCAGCTTGCCGAGGCTGTTCCTCCCGAGGTGCGCGAGGCCGACGGTTTCTACGACAATTATCCCTGCTACTGGTGGTACTACCATCACTACGGAAACCAGTCCCCGCTCGATTCGTTCGATGACGTGTATCACGAGAGCATCCGTGAGCTGGCTTCGAGTTCCGATAGCTCGAGCGGCGGCGGTGGCGGCGGCTTCTCGGGCGGCGGAGGCGGCGGCGTCGGCGGAGGCGGCGGCGGAACGTTCTAGCGCGCTCTGATTTTTGGGATGGATCTTCTCCGGCGACTGCCGACGGATCCATCCCATTTTTATGCGCTACCTACGAAGGCTGTCCCCAGCGACTAATCACTGGGAACATCCCTAAATGACTAGGTATGACTGCTGGGTTTAGGCTGTTAGATCGAGTTCGTAGAGGAAGCTTTCGCGCGGCATGTCGTGACGGCGCTCTTCGCGGTTGGCGCGGTGCGTGGCCGTGCGCTTAAAGCCGTGCAGCTCGTAGAACTTCCACGAGCAGTTGGAGTCGGTGTACAGGTGCGCCCTCGTCGCTCCAAGCGAGGACAGGTGCGAGACGGCGGCATCGAGCAGAACCGTGCCAACGCCCAGGCCATGGACATCGCGATCCACGACAAGCAGCGTGACCTCGTTGTCGTGCGGCAACGGGCTGCTTTCGAGCAGGCGGTTGTTGGTTCGGATGGTTGCGCGCACAAACGAGAGGTACTCGGCGCAGGCATCGGGCTCCAGCTCACGCATCTGCGATAGCAGCGCGCGTTCGGTATCCATCCAATGGTTCTTGACGGTGGCGCCGGAGCTCTGTCCTGCACGTGCGAGCGAAATGCCACGCGCCTGACCGTCGATTACGGCAACCTGCGAAAACGTCGATGACGAAAGGCAATAGGCGAGGTCGCACGCGGCCTCAAGGCGGTTGTACTCATCGTTATCCGAATTGTTATGCCAAAGCTGCTGCAGAATCAGCGCGATGGCGTCGAAGTCTTCGGTATCAAACGGTCGGTAGAGAACCCGCGAGACCATGGTGCCTCTTTCTTTTGCGGATGCATATCGAGCACAGTTCTACCACGCCATTGGCATCAAATTATGGTGCCCCTGTGTTCCATGAACTCACCGTGCCCGGCGCCGTGCCCATCTCCTCCGCTCGCAAACTTTTTCTGCATATGCGCCCGTTGCGGGGTGCATCGATGCGCTCGATGCGCTACATTAAATCAGTATTTTCAATGCCGCTGCGCGAGCGCTGCAGATCGACGTATCACCGACTCACAGAGCACGGCGGCGTACCAGACAGGAGGACTGCATGGGATCTGATGTGAAGATCGCACGCGCGTTGATCTCGGTTACCGATAAGACGGGCGTCGTCGATTTCGCACGGACGCTGGTCGATGACTTTGGCGTCGAGATCATCTCTACGGGCGGCACGGCTCGTGCCATCGAGGACGCGGGCGTTCCCGTAACCCCCATCGAGGAGTTCACGGGCTATCCCGAGATGATGGACGGCCGCGTTAAGACCCTGCACCCCAAGGTTCACGGCGCGCTGCTGGCCCGCCGCGATTCCGAGCAGCACATGCAGGAGGCCGCTCAGCACGGCATTAAGCTGATTGACCTGGTCGTCGTCAACCTGTACGAGTTCGAGAAGACCGTCGCCAATCCCGAGGTCACCTTCGCGGACGCCATCGAGCACATCGACATCGGCGGTCCCTCCATGCTGCGCTCTGCTGCCAAGAACGCCACGAGCGTTACCGTCATTTCCGACCCGGCCGACTATGATGCCGTCCTGGCCGAGATGCACGAGACCGGTGGCTGCACCACGCTTTCCACCCGTCGTCGCCTGCAGGTGAAGGTCTACCAGACCACCGCCGCCTACGACACGGCTATCTCCCGTTGGCTTGCCGCCCAGGCAAGCGACGTGGCGGACACCTCTGCCAAGCTCGAGATTTCGCTGGAGAAGGTCGACGACCTGCGCTATGGCGAGAATCCTCAGCAGAAGGCTACGGTCTACCGCTTTGCCGAGGGCTGCGAGAACACCGCGAGCTCGCAGTTCCCGCTCGTGGGCTCCGAGCAGATTCAAGGCAAGCCGCTCAGCTACAACAACTATCTGGATGCCGACGCCGCTTGGAACCTGGTCCGCGAGTTCGACGAGCCGGCCTGCGTGATCCTCAAGCACCAGAACCCCTGCGGTTCTGCCGTTGCCGAGGACATCACGGCTGCCTACGACCGCGCCTTCGCCTGCGATCCCAAGAGCGCCTTTGGCGGCATCATCGCCTGCAACCGCGAGGTTCCCTATGAGCTGGTCGAGCACTTTGCCGATCAGAACAAGCAGTTCGTCGAGGTCATCATCGCCCCGAGCTACACTGCCGAGGCGCTCGAGCGCATGGCCAAGCGCCCCAACCTGCGCGTGCTGGCCACCGGCGGCGTGGACCACGGCGCCCAGGTGGAGCTGCGCTCCATCGACGGCGGCATGCTGGTGCAGGAAGTCGACCACGTGACCGAGGATCCCGCGACCTTTACGTTCCCCACCGACCGCAAGCCCACCGACGCCGAGATGGCCGAGCTCGAGTTTGCCTGGAAGGTCTGCAAGGGCGTTAAGTCCAACGCCATCTTGGTTTCCAAGGGCAAGGCCGGCATTGGCATGGGCCCGGGTCAGCCCAACCGCGTTGACTCCGCACTGCTTGCCTGCGAGCGCGCCGAGGACTTCTGCGAGCGCGAGGGCGTGGAGAAGGGCGGCTTTGCCTGTGCAAGCGACGCGTTCTTCCCGTTCCGCGACAACGTCGACGTGCTTGCTGCACACGGCGTGACCTGCATCATCCAGCCCGGCGGCTCCAAGCGCGACGACGAAAGCATCCAGGCCTGCAATGAGCACGGCATCGCGATGGTGTTCACCGGAGCCAGGCATTTCCGTCACTAAGTTCCGCCCTGGGACAAAATAATCTCTGCAAAAGACGGCTGCTCCGTTTGGAGGGCCGTCTTTTTGGTATAAGAGGACGGAATGACTAACACGAAAGGTACAACCATGCCCCAGATTGATGATGCCGAGCTGTTTGGCAATGCCGAGGATCAGCGTGCGTACGAGGACTTTTGCGCCAATCAGGAGGCGGTCGAGAAGTTTACGCTCGACAAGCCCGCGCTTATCTGCCGCTGGCGTATGTCCAACAAAAAGGTGCCCATGCTCAACCGTCACATTCGCGCGCTGTCCGAGCGCTTGGTGCAGGGCGAGCCGCTTACCCATAACATGCTCAGCTGGGCCAAGCAGCACGTTGAGTGGTCGCTTGCCGAGGGCGATTACACCGCGCGCGACGGCGTACTCATGCTGGTGATCGACATCAACGGCAACGCCGCCATGACGGTGGGGGAGTACGAGCCGCTGGCCGATACGTCGGCCAAGGCGCTGCGTGCCCGCTCCGCCGAGGCCCGCTCCGAGGCCGACGAGACCGGCGTGGCGCCCGAGCTGCTCGCCGCCGTCAACAACGGCGAGCTGGCCTTTGTGGCACCGGCGGATGAGTGTCTGTGCGGCACGGCGACCCTTATTGAGCAGTTGGCTCAGACCAAGGGCATCCCGGTCACGCGCGTAGACATTCCCGCGCAGCTTAAGGGCGCGCTGTTCCTAGTGAGCGACGAGCACGGCGTGGTCCCCGCAACCGAGACGGACGCTGCGGAGGCCGACGCCGCCACGGTCGCCTTCTTTGCCGACGGCTACGAAAAGCTCCGCGCCCGCCGCTAAATGATTTTTCTGGGACGGGGATTAAAAACTCATTTTGGTCTCCGTTTCCGTCGCGAGCGTGAGGCGGACAAAACGCCCCCGCTTGCGAACAGTTCTGTCACCTTGGTGCCGCGCGAGGCGCGCACCTGCGGCTCCGCGGTCATAATGGGGCAAGACAACCAAGAGGGGAGCGGAATCCATGGCGCTGATCTATGTCGTTGAGGACGACGAGCCCATTCGTCGTGAGCTTATCGACATCCTTGCCCGCGCCGGGTTTGAAATCGAGGCCTGCGAATCGTTTGAGCGTGTCTCGCGCGATATTCTCGCCGCCGCGCCCGACCTGGTGCTGCTCGACCTCACACTTCCCGTCAAGGACGGCCAGCATATCTGCCACGAGGTTCGCCGCGAATCCGAGGTTCCCATTATCGTCCTCACGTCGCGCACGACCGAGATCGACGAGGTCATGGCCATGACGCTCGGCGCGGACGACTTTGTTCCCAAGCCCTACAGCGCCCGTGTGCTCGTGGCGCGCATCAACGCCCTGCTGCGTCGCACCGCGGCGGCAGGCGAGCGCAGCACACTTGTCCACAAGGGGCTGGAGCTCGACCTCGCCCGCTCCATGGTTACCAACACGCAAACCGGCACTAGCACCGAGCTCACCAAAAACGAGCTGCGTATCCTCTCACTGCTTCTGAGCCGCGCGGGCAAGATTGTTTCGCGCTCGGCCATCATGCAGGACCTGTGGGACTCCGACGCCTTCGTGGACGACAATACGCTCACCGTCAACATCAACCGCCTGCGCACCACGCTCGAAAAAATCGGCATCAAGGGGTATTTGACAACGCACCGCGGCCAAGGCTATTCGGTCTAGGGGCCGGCTATGTCGTTTGGCAAGTTCTTTAAAGACGCGCTGCTTCCCGTCGCCGTGTGGACGTGCGGCGTGCTGCTGAGCTGCTTTGTGCTGACGGTCGCCGGTGCACCCGTCTCTATCGTGGTCGTGGCGGTCGGCGTGTCCTTTATCTTTGGCATGCTCGGCATCGTGATCGAATACGCGCGCCGTCGTCGTTTTCTGCGCCAGCTGGAGCGTGCGGCAGAGGAGCTCGAGAGTCCCGCATGGGTGCAGGAGATGGTGCAATGCCCGACCTATGCCGAGGGCGAGCTCGAGTACGAGGTCTTGCGCCGGGTGGGCAAAGCCGCCTGCGACGAGGTTGCCGAAGGCCGGCGTCAGACCGATGACTATCGCGACTATATCGAGAGCTGGGTCCACGAGGCCAAGCTGCCCCTGGCGGCGGCCCATCTAATTTTGGAAAACCTGGACGGCAGCGAAGGCGACCTGTCGCGCGTGGATGACCTGGGTCGCGAGCTGGCTCGCGTGGAGCGCTATATCGACCAGGCGCTCTACTATGCGCGCTCGGAGGTTGTGGAGCGCGATTACCTGATTCGTCGCTGGGACCTTAAGACCTTGGTGACGGGTGCGATTAAAGCCAACGCCCGCGAGCTCATCGCGGCGCACGTGGCTCCGGTGTGCGAGAACCTCGACTTCGAGGTCTTTACCGACGAGAAGTGGCTCGAGTTTATTCTGGGCCAGCTCATTCAGAACAGCATTAAATATGCGCGTGAGGACGGCGCAAAGATCGTGTTTTCGGGTGCCTTGCTGGACGAGGGCCTGGCGAGCGAGCGCATCGAGCTTACCGTCGCGGACAACGGCTGCGGCGTGAGCGCGGCCGACCTGCCGCGCGTGTTCGAGAAGGGCTTTACCGGCGACAACGGCCGCACCACCAAGCGCGCAACGGGCATCGGCCTCTACCTGGTGGCGCGTCTGTGCTCCAAGATGGGCATCGACGTCACCGCGGCATCGGAGCCGGGCGAAGGCTTCGTCGTAACATTCGCCTTCTCAACCAACAAGTTTCAATACTTCGAGTAACGCACGCGGCAGACGTCTGCCTAAACAAAAACGTGCCGCCCCAAACAAAACGTGCC
>USEF01000039.1 GCA_900553475.1 uncultured Collinsella sp.
CCGCCGCCGGTATCGTCTATGCCGTTGTCTTTATCCTGTGCCTGGTTTTGGGTATTGTGCCCACGGCCATCTTTGTTTCCGTCATGAGCGGTCTGTGCTGCTATGAGTTTTTCCGTATGACAAGGCTCGATGGCAAGATGGCTAACGAGCGCATGGGTATCGCTGCCGCCGTGCTCTTTCCGCTGTCGGCGTTGGGCGATTCGATGCTGCTGAATGCCCTGCTTTTTGCCCTGATGCTCGCTGTGGGCATTTGGTATGTCTGGTCGCCGCGTACCCGCATATCCGATGTTGCCGTGACACTCATGGGTCCCATCTACACCGGTTTTATGCTGTCGGCTATCGTGCTGCTGCGCGATGCCGTGCCCGGTTTTGCCGGCGCCCTGCTTTCGGTGGGTGTTTGCGCGTCTCTCTGGGTCTCCGATTCGTTTGCCTATATCGTGGGTAGCCGTATCGGCAAACACAAGATGGTTCCCAAGATCTCTCCCAAAAAGAGCTGGGAGGGGTTTGTTGGCGGCATCCTGGGCTCGGTTTTGATTTGGCTCATCCTGTGGGCGACGCATTTCTTCAAGCTCAGCCTGCCCTATGCGCTGCTGTGCGGCGTGGTCGTGTCCATTCTGGGCGTTATCGGCGACCTTATCGAGTCGCGCATCAAGCGCGGTGTGGGCGTCAAGGATTCCGGCAACCTTATCCCGGGCCACGGCGGCATGCTCGATCGTAGCGATTCGCTTATCTTCGGCTGCATCACCGCGCAGCTGATGCTGATGATCGGAGGCGTGCTGTAATGTCATTCCAGACGACGTATGGCCCCGATGGACGCCTCCGTGTTGCCATCCTGGGTTGTACGGGCTCCATCGGCACCCAGGCGCTCGATGTGTGCCGCCAGCATGCCGATCGCCTGCAGGTGACGGCGCTGTCCGTTAACTCCAGTACCTCCGAGCTTGTTGCCGCTGCCCGCGAGTTCTCGGTTTCGGCGGTTGCCGTGGCCGATGTCGCTCATGGCGATGACGCCGTGCTGCAGGAGTTGCCCGAGGGAACGAAGCTCGGCGTTGGCGCGCAGGCGGTTTGCGAGCTCGCGCGTCGCGACGATGTCGACTGCGTACTCGTCGCTATTGTGGGTGCCGCCGGTCTCGAGGCGAGCCATGCGGCCTTGACCTCAAATAAGCGCCTTGCCCTTGCCAACAAGGAGTCCCTCGTCGTCGGTGGCGACCTGCTGATGCCGCTGGCCCAGCCGGGTCAGCTCATTCCGGTCGACTCCGAGCACTCTGCCATCTACCAGTGCTATCTGGGGGAGAATCCGCGCGAGGCCCACTGCATTTGGCTCACCTGCTCGGGTGGTCCGTTCTTTGGCCGTACGCGCGATGAGCTCGATCGCGTGACACGCGCCGATGCGCTGGCACATCCCACGTGGTCCATGGGCGCTAAGATCACGATCGACTCCGCTACCCTCATGAACAAGGGCCTGGAGCGTATCGAGGCAATGCACCTGTTTGGTTGCGACCTCGACTTTATCAACGTGGTCGTGCAGCGCCAGTCCAAGATTCACTCGATGGTCGAGTATGCCGACGGCTCCGTTATGGCACACCTTGGCGCCTCCGATATGCGCATTCCCATCCAGTTTGCCTTCTCGTATCCTGAGCGTTGGGATACGCCGGCGCCTCGTCTCGATTTTCGTGAGCTGGGGCAGCTCACCTTTGATGCCGCCGATATGGACACGTTCCGCTGCCTGGCGCTGGCCGAGCGTGCCGGCAAGACGGGCGGCACCATGCCGTGCGTGCTTAATGCAGCAAATGAGGTCGCTGTCGATGCGTTCTTACACGACGGCTGCAGCTTTACCGATATCGACCGCGTTGTGGAATCCTGCATGGATGCGCATGACGCGCAGGCGGTTACCTCGTTTGAGCAGCTCCGCGACATCGATGCCTGGGCGCGCGAAAAGGCCTCGCTGGTGCTTGCCACAGCCCATTCCTAACCATAAGGATTGCTTTTTCTATTTATGGATACTGTTCTGAGCGTTCTTTCATCGGTCTTCTGGGGCCTTCTGATGCTTTCCGTCCTCGTGTTTTTGCACGAGGGCGGCCACTTTTTGGCTGCGCGTGCCTGCGGCGTCCGTGTGACCGAGTTCTTTTTGGGCCTGCCGTGCCGCTTTGACATCCATCATACGTCGCGTCGCATCGGTACCAAGTTTGGCGTGACGCCGCTGCTGCTGGGTGGTTATGCCGCTATCTGCGGTATGGACCCGACCAATGTCTCGTGCGCCGACCGCGTGCTTGCGGCGATTTATCGTCATGGTCGCGTTTCGGTTGCAGACCTTTCCGTCGAGCTGGAGCTGCCCGAGGAGGACGTGCTCGAGGCTTGTGCCTTGCTTTTGGGCTGGGGTTCCATTGCGCCTTGGTACGAGGAAGGGGAGAAGCCCTCACCGAGCTATTACCCCACCAAGTATCAGACGCTGCCGCGCGATGAGGCGGGCTACACCACCTTTGACGGGCGTCGGTTTGATCGCGAGCATGCGACCGCTGAGGGCGACGTATGGGAGCTGCCGTGCGGCGAGGCTGAATTCCTCGCACGCGAGCGCTCGCACACCTATTTGGGCCAAGGCTTTCTCAAGCGAGCCTTTATGTTGCTCGCGGGCATTGTCGTCAATATCCTGACGGGCTTTTTGCTCCTTATGAGCATCTATTCCATCGCAGGTGTCGCGGTGCCGTTGGATACCAATGTGATCGGTCAGGTTGACGAAGGCTCGATTGCCGCCGCGGCGGGAATCGAGGGCGGTGACGCGATCCTTTCGGTCGACGGAGTATCGTGCTCTACCTGGATAGACGTTTACGACGCCATCGGCAAGGCTGCCGGTAAGGACGATATCGCCATCGAGTACGAGCGTGATGGCAAGCAGCATTCGACCACGGTTGCACTTAAAGAGGACGAGCGCCTAGGTGTGTACGCCTCTACGCAGGTGGTCCGTTTGGACCCCATCACGTCGGCTCGCCTGTCGTTCTCCTATGTCGCGCAGACAGCGGAGGGCGTGATGCGCCTGCTCCAGCCGCAGCACACGATGGAGATTCTCGACCAGTCCTCTTCGATCGTGGGTATTAGCGTTATGTCCTCACAGGCTGCTGCTGCCGGTCCTGCCACGTTCCTCTCGTTTGCCGCCCTCATTTCGTTCTCGCTTGGCTTTATGAACCTGCTGCCCATCCCACCGCTCGATGGCGGCAAGCTGGTCATCGAGATCATTCAAAAGATTGCGGGCCGCGAGCTTCCGCTCAAGGTCCAGACGATTGTGAGCTATGTGGGCATCGCGCTCTTTGCGCTGTTGTTTGTCTATATGCTTCGTTCCGACGTCCTTCGATTTATTTTGTAGGGGAGTGTTTGGATTGTCTTTATCCCATCCTTTGCCTCGCGAGCTGACGCGCCCCGTGCATGTGGGCGGCGTGCAGATCGGTGGCGGCGCGCCGGTGGTGGTCCAATCCATGACCTGCACCGATACCGCTGATGCCCAGGCAACGCTTGCGCAAGTGCGCGCGTTGGCGCAGGCTGGCTGCGATATCGTGCGCGTGAGCGTGCCCACCGAGGCCGCGCTTGAGGGTTTCCGCACCATCTGTGCCGAGTCTCCGGTGCCGATTGTCGCCGATATCCACTTTAACCATAAGCTCGCCATTGGTGCCGTTGAGGCCGGTGCTGCCAAGCTGCGCATCAATCCTGGCAACATCGGCGATTGGGCCAAGGTCGATGCTGTGATCGATGCTGCGGGCACTGCTGGGTGCGCGATTCGCATCGGCGTGAACGCCGGCTCGCTCGAGCAGGATATTGCCGAGCGCGACGATCTTACGCAGCCCGAAAAGCTCGTGATGTCGAGCGAGCGCTTCGTCAAGCATTTTGAGGACCGCGGTTTCACCAACATCGTTCTTTCCGCCAAGGCCCATAGCGTGCAAACGACGCTCGATACCTATCGAGCCCTGTCGCGTGAGATTCCCCACGTTCCGCTTCACCTGGGCGTGACGGAGGCGGGGACCAAGCTCCAGGGCACCATCAAGAGCTCTGTAGGCTTGGGTATCTTGCTTTCCGAAGGCATTGGCGACACCATGCGTGTGTCGCTCACAGCCGATCCGGTTGAGGAGCCGCCGGTTGCCTGGGGTATTCTGCAGTCGTTGGGCCTGCGTCGCCGTGGCCCCGAGATTGTCTCGTGCCCCACGTGCGCCCGCTGCCAGGTTAACCTTATTCCCATTGCCGAGGAAGTAACCGAGCGGCTTAAGAACTATACCGCGCCGCTTTCGATTGCCGTTATGGGATGTGCCGTTAATGGCCCCGGCGAGGCTTCTGATGCCGACCTGGGCGTTGCTTGCGGACGTGGTCAGGCCTTGCTCTTTTCGCATGGCCAGATCATTGGTAAAGTAGCTGAGGACCAAATTGTCGACGCGCTTATGGCAGAGGTCGACAAGCTTATTGAGGAGAAATAAATGACCCGAGCAATGTATATGTCTAAGCTCTATGCGCCGACGCTTAAAGAGGATCCGGCGGACGCTGAGCTCGCCAGTCACCGCCTGCTGCTCCGTGCCGGCATGATCCGCAAGGAGGCCGCCGGCCTGTATTCCTACCTGCCGCTTGCCTGGCGTTCGATCCGTAAGATCGAGAACATCGTGCGCGACGAGATGGACGCTGCCGGCGCCCAGGAGCTTATGATGCCTATCATGGTCGACGCCGAGTTGTGGCGCGAGTCCGGCCGCATCGACGCCTATGGCAAGGAGCTTGTGCGCTTTGACGACCGTCATGGTCGCGAGTTCGTCTTGGGCCCCACGCACGAGGAGACCGTCACGGCCCTGGTGCGCAACGAGCTACGCTCCTATAAGCAGCTGCCCGTCAACCTGTATCACATTCAGGACAAGTTCCGCGACGAGTTCCGTCCCCGCTTTGGCCTGATGCGCGGCCGCGAGTTCATCATGAAGGACGCCTACAGCTTCTCCGCCACGCAGGAGAGCCTGCAGGAGGAGTACGACAAGATGAAGCAGGCGTACGCCAATATCTGCGAGCGCTGCTACATCAAGGCTCTGCCCGTCGTCGCCGATTCTGGCGAGATCGGCGGCGATACCTCCGTCGAGTACATGGCTTTGGCTGACGCCGGCGAGGCTTCGCTCGTCTACTGCGACGATTGCGGCTTCGCTGCCGATGACGAGGCTGCAAGCACCAAGGTCGTCGTGACCGAGGGTCCTGGTGACGGTACGCTCACCAAGGTTGAGACTCCGGGCATGGGCACCATTGAGGCTGTTGCTAAGTTCTTTGGGTTCCCCGAGAACGGCACGCGCAAGTCGCTGGCGTTGATCGATGCCGAGGGTAAGCCCGTCGTGGCCATCGTTCCGGGCGATCATGAGCTCAACGATTGCAAGGCCGAGCACGTCTTTGGCAAGGGCTATCGCATGATGACCGACGAGGAGCTTCAGGCGAACGGTCTGCACAAGGGCTTTATCGGACCGGTTAACCTGCCCGATGGCATTCGTCTGGTCTGCGACGAGAGCCTGCGCGAGTCCAAACAGTGGGCCTGCGGTGCCAACGAGGTCGATTATCACTTTACCGGTGCCTGCCCCGAGCGCGACTTTACCGTCGATGAGTGGGCCGATCTGGTCACCGTTGTCGCCGGCGACCCCTGCCCGCACTGCGGCAAGCCGCTCTCCGCTGCCCGCGGCATCGAGGTCTCTCAGGTCTTCCAGCTGGGCACCAAGTACTCCGAGGCCATGGGTGCCACCTTTATGGATGAGGACGGCAAGGAGAAGCCGCTCATCATGGGTTGCTACGGCGTGGGCGTGTCCCGCTCGCTTGCTGCCGTCGTGGAGCAGCACAACGACGAGCACGGTATCGTCTGGCCGGTCTCCGTTGCCCCGTACGAGGTCGCGGTGATTCCGCTTGATCCCAAGAAGGAAGAGTGCGCTACCGTCTGCGAGCAGATTGTTGATGGCCTGTGTGCCGAGGGCATCGAGGTCGTCGTCGACGATCGCGATGAGCGTCCGGGCTTTAAGTTTGCCGATAACGACCTCATGGGCTTCCCGTATCAGGTGGTTCTGGGCAAGCGCGGCCTTAAGAATGGCACCGTTGAGCTCAAGGACCGTGCTACGGGCGAGCGCGAGGACGTGGCGATCGACGAAATCGTCGCTAAGGTCGCCGAGCTTGTGAAGGCCGCTCGTCGCTAATCGACGTTTCTGCTATTAGACGTAATTGCGGGACTGCCCCGCATCTCTCTTAGGATGAGATGCGGGGCAGTCCTTTTTGTTGCGTGAATCAGCTCGACGGGTAAAAGAAAACCCCACAGCCCATATGAGCTGCGGGGTTTTCCTTTGTGCCTCCGATGCGAAATGAATCGCTCAGATATTACTGATAATCGACGACGTCGATCCAGTTCTTCAGGAACTCATCGTTCACGTTGCGCTTACGAGCGAGCTCGGAAGCGGCGACGATGCTCGTCCACTGACGCACGACCTGCATGGGCATGTCGGCACGGTCGCAGTAGAGCTCCAGGTAGGCCTCGGCCTGGTCCTTGCTGTTGAGGGCAAAGAGCAGGTAGGTGGTGGCAACGTCGGCAGCAGGGGAGCCCTGGGTGGCGTGTGCCCAGTCGCACACATAGAGCTGGCCGTCGTCGCCGACGATGACGTTGGAGGGGTTGAAGTCGCCGTGGCAGACCTTGAACTCCTTGGTCATGCCGTCCAGACGCTCCTGAAGGTTGTAGCGCGTGGTGGCATTGAGCTGATCAAGGCTGTCGATCATGCGGGCGAACTTGTCGCGCTGACGGTTGAGCAGCGGGGAGGTGTAGCCGTGGATCTCGATCTGGAGGTCGACGAACATCTCGAGGTACTCACCAAAGCGCTGGGGCTCGGCAGTCATCTTCTCGGCAAGGGTGGTGCCCGGAACCTTCTCGGTCACGAGCGCCCAGCCGTTGGCGTTCTCGAGCTGGGAAACCTCGAGAGCCTTGGGGCTGCGGATGCCGCACTCATTGATGCGGGCAAGATTCAAAGCCTCGTTGAACACGTCGGAGACAGGCTTGGTCTCGTTAAAGACCTTGACGATCTTGTCGCCCAGGTCGTAAACGACCTTGTTGCCACGGCGGACGAGCTCGGTCTTGGAATCGGGTAGCAGCATGGTTGCATCCTTTCAACGATGCGATAGAAGCGACGGCGGGGGTGTGTGAAACACCCGTGCACCCCCGCCGCAAAAAACCGTGCTAAAAACTAGCAGACGGCGTAGTCCTGGGGCTCGCGGCCGTAGTAGGCGTCCAGGTAGAGCTCCTTGATCTCGCTCATGAGCGGGTAGCGCGGGTTAGCGCCGGTGCACTGGTCGTTGAATGCCTGCTCGGTCATCTCGTCGAGGGTGTCGAGGAAGTACTGCTCGTCAACACCGTAGTCGGCGATGGTCTTCTTGACGCCGATGAAGTCCTTGAGCTCCTCGAGCTTCGTGATGAAGTTCTCGAAGACCTCCTTGTCGTCCTTGCCCTCGATGCCGCAGTACTTGGCCATCTCGGCGTAGTTGTGCAGCGCGTTGGGGTAAGGATACTGGGAGAAGGTACCCATCTTGACGGGAGCCTCGGCGGCGTTGTAGCGCATAACGCGGGTCAGGATGACAGCGTTGGCGAGGCCGTGGGGCAGGTGATGGAAAGCGCCGAGCTTGTGGGCCATGGAGTGGTTGAGGCCCAGGAAGGCGTTGGCGAAGGCCATACCGGCCATGCAGGAGGCGTTGTGCATCTCCTCGCGAGCGTGCGGGTCCTTGGCGCCGTTCGTGAAGCTGGAGGGCAGGTTCTCAAAGACGAGCTTAGCAGCGCGCTCGGAGAGGCCCTTGGTGTAGTCGGAAGCCATGATGGAGACGTAGGACTCGATGGCGTGGGTCATGACGTCGATGCCGGAGGCAGCGGTCAGGCCGCGCGGGGCGGTCATGCAGTTGTCGGCGTCGACGATAGCCATGTTGGGGAGCAGCGCGTAGTCGGCGAGCGGCCACTTGATGCCGGTTTCCTTGTCGGTGATGATGGCGAACGGCGTGCACTCGGAGCCGGTACCCGAGGAGGTCGGGACGGCGACGAAGTAGGCCTTCTTGCCCATCTCGGGGAAGGTGAAGATGCGCTTGCGGATGTCCATGAAGTCCATGGCCATGTCCTCAAACTTGCACTCGGGGTGCTCGTACATCATCCACATGATCTTGCCGGCGTCCATAGCGGAGCCACCGCCGACGGCGATGATGACGTCCGGCTCAAAGAGAGCCATCTGCTTGGCGCCGCGACGTGCGCACTGCAGCGACGGATCGGGCTCGACGTCGTAGAAGCAGTCGTGGGCGATGCCCATCTCGTCGAGCTTGGCCTCGATGGCGCGGGTGTTGCCATTCTTGAAGAGGAACTGGTCGGTAACGATGAAGGCGCGCTTCTTGCCCATGACGTTGCCCAGCTCGTCGAGGGCGACGGGCGTGGAACCCTTCTTGAAGTAGACCTTCTCGGGAGCGCGGAACCACAGCATGTTCTCACGGCGCTCGGCCACAGTCTTAACGTTGATCAAGTGCTTCACCCCAACGTTTTCGGAGACGGAGTTGCCGCCCCAGGAGCCGCAGCCCAGGGTCAGAGACGGCTTCATGCCAAAGTTGTACAGGTCACCGATGCCACCGTGCGAGGACGGGGTGTTGATGACGATGCGGCAGGCCTTCATGACGTGCTCGAACAGGCTGATCTTCTCGGCCTGGGCGGGGTGCACGTACAGAGAGGCGGTGTGGCCCGGGCCACCGGCGAGCACCAGGTGCTCGGCCTTGTCGACGGCCTCCTGGAAGTCCTTGGCGTGGTACATGGCCAGGACCGGGGAGAGCTTCTCGTGGGAGAACTCCTCCTTGGCGGGGTCGGTGGAGGTGACCTCGGCGATCAGGATCTTAGTCTTGGGGGGAACCTCGATGCCGGCGAGCTCGGCGATCTTGGCGGCAGCCATGCCGGGGATGCGGTGATCGAGGGCGCCGTTCTTGAACATGGCGGCACGCAGGGCCTCCATCTCGGCACCCTGCTTGACGAAGTAGCAGCCGCGCTTCTGGAACTCGGCCTTGACCTGGTCGTAGATGGTGTCGATGACGGTCACGGACTGCTCGGAAGCGCAGATCATGCCGTTGTCAAAGGTCTTGGAGTGGATGATGGAGTTGACTGCGAGCAGAACGTCGGCGGTGTCGTCGATGACGACCGGGGTGTTACCGGCGCCAACGCCCAGGGCGGGCTTGCCCGAGGAGTAGGCGGCCTTGACCATGCCCGGGCCACCGGTGGCGAGGATGATGTCGACGTCGCGCATGACCATGTTAGTCAGCTCGATGGAGGGGACATCGACCCAGCCGATGATGCCCTCGGGGGCGCCGGCCTTGACGGCGGCGTCAAGCACGAGCTTGGCGGCGGCGATGGTGCACTTGGCGGCAGCCGGGTGCGGGGAGATGATGATGGCGTTGCGGGTCTTCAGGCAGATCAGCGTCTTGAAGATCGCGGTGGAGGTGGGGTTGGTCGTCGGGATGACGGCGCCCACGATGCCGATGGGCTCGGCGATCTTGGTGATGCCGTAAGCCTCGTCGCGCTCCAGGACACCACAGGTCTTGGTGTTCTTGTAAGCGTTGTAGATGTACTCTGCGGCGTAGTGGTTCTTGATGACCTTGTCCTCAAGAACGCCGCGGCCGGTCTCCTCGATGGCCATCTTCGCCAACGGGATACGAGCCTTGTTGGCGGCCATGGCGGCCTCATAGAAGATCTTGTCGACCTGCTCCTGCGTGTACGTAGCAAAAAGCGCCTGGGCCTCTCGCATCTGAGCGAGCTTAGCCTCAAGCGCCTCTACGTTGTCCACAATTGCGGGAGTAGTGTTTTCCGGTGACTTTTTCACCATTTGTGTCTCCTTGCGATCGGAGATTTACCCTACGCCTTGCATGATAGCAAGAAATTATTCGGCGAACGGTAAGATTCCTCTAAAAGGCACACTAAAACGCTTCAACTAAATGAAGCGTTTTAACTAGAACTATCTGCCCGCTGCATCTCCCCGCTTACTCGCTTATTGGGGACAGACTTACATGAGTGCTTTCACTCATTTGGGACAGACATCGTTTTGCCATTTTGCCGTTCTGGGCCTGTTATTGCCGCTTATTGGATATAAATAGGTTGCAGGCTCAGCATTTCGCGTTGCTTCTCTCCTTTTAGGTGTTGCCTGAACAGTTTTGAAAGGAGAGATTATGCCCCGATGCGCCCGCCCCGTTTCGATCACCGGCTATTACCACGTCTTTGACCGCGGCAACTCCAAACAGATTATTTTTGAAGATGACTCCGACCGTTATCGTTTCTTATCGGATATCTCGGACAGGTTTGCGCGCCATGAAGTGGCGGTGTTGGCTTGGTGCCTTATGGACAATCACTTCCATTTGATGGTTGATGACCCATTCGACAACCTTTCAAAGGCAATGCAGTGCGCGCTGACGGCATATGCTAAGTATTTCAATGGAAAAACGGGGAGAACGGGACATCTGTTTGACAATCGCTATTCGCGGGTCGCGGTTGAGTCGGACACGCAGGCGGTGCAGCTGCTCGACTATATTCATCTCAATCCCGTGAAAGGTGCGCTTGACTCGCTCGAGGCGTACCGCTGGTCAAGCTATAAGGCGTATCAGCTGGGCTATGATCCCTTTGACATCTGTGATGCGGCCCCTATGCTCGATATTGTCGGAGGCTCCCGTTGCTATTGCGAGCATCTCGAGGAAGTTGCCGGGCGCATCTGGTCAATGGAGGTTCTTCCACGCCGGCGGATCCCCGATGAGTAGGCCCTTTCCGTTGCGCGCGAAGTTCTGCCGAGCATAGATCCTTCGCTGCTCAAGGCCCTGTCACGCCCCGAACGCGATGCCTGCCTGCTGAGGCTCAGGCGGGCACATCTCACGGTTAAGCAAATTGCCCGTATCACCGGTATCGGCGCCACGAGCGTGACCAAGGCAACTGCAGGCTGGAAGGATGCAGCGTGAGGCAGGGGCCGGAGCCAGTCGGTGCGCCGCATACGTACGTTATGTCTGTCCCCAATGCGTGAAAACACTCATGTAAGTCTGTCCCCAATGAGTGCAAAAA
>USEF01000040.1 GCA_900553475.1 uncultured Collinsella sp.
TTGAAGCCGGGCAGGACGAAGTCCTCCCCTACCAGCAGCGGGCGCTTGACCAGCATGCCGTCGGTCGCCAGCAGCTCGTAGCACTCCCGATCCGTCATGCCCGCATCCAGACGCGCCTTCAGGCCCAGCTCTCGATATTTCATGCCCGACGAATTAAAGAAGCGCCGCACCGGCAGCCCCGAACGAGCAATCCAGGTCGCAAGCTCATCAGCCGTGGGATTGTCCAAAACGATATCGCGGTCGATATACTCTACCCCATGTTCGTCCAGCCATGCCTTGGCCTTCTTACAGGTCGAGCACTTGGGATATTCAACAAACAGTACGGTCATGGGAATCCTCCGAATATAGATCGGCCAACGCAGGCACACGCCACACGAGGCGCCTTCGTATGATGGGCCAATTGTAGCCCACGGGTCACACGCTAAACGAACCGTACCCCGAGTCCGCGTTTGATGAACGGCAGCAGCTCCATTGCCTCGGGCGTGATATGGCCCGCAACGTTCATGCGCTCGTCACCGGGAAGATCGACCCGCGCAATCTCAAGCTCGCCTTCGTAGCGCCCATATCCGCTATTGCTCACAGCGACCGACCCCGCCTTTCGCGGCAGGCCGGCTCCGGAATCCGTCGGCACGGAATCCGGCTTAAGCGTCGTACGTGACTCCTGAGACCTAAAGATGAGGACGCTCGAGTCGGGCCGGTCGTGATGAATCTGCCCGCGCACATAGGCATAACCGGGCTCAAGCTCGCATTGCAGGTCCACGTATCCGGCGGAAACTTGAGCAAACTGCGCCCAGCCCGCATCGGATAGATCGGGGTCGCCGACCAACACAATGTCGCAATCGGCGCCATGTGCAAGCTCAAGCATATTGAGAGCAACCTTTGACGCGCGACCGCGCTGCGCCTCGACCGTCGGCAGTCCCTCGAAAACCGGCCCGCGAACGTTAGCATCACCCGGCACAAAAGCCATGATTTCGAATCCAAGCGCCGCAAGACGAAGATTCGTCCGAGCAACATCTTCAAGAGCTAAACCGGTATAAGGCTTGGGGTAAAAATTGTGGCAGGCGGCAAAACGAGTCACATCGGCACCGGCCTCACGCCACGATGCGATTTCATCAGAACTCACCGTCGATGCATTGACCACAATGCGAAATACACCGGACAGCTCCGCGACCCGCTGGGCGCTAAAGCCATAGTCCAAACGAAGGTATTCCAACCCCAGATCGCGCAGGTCCTCAATGCGCTCAAGCCCGAGCAAATCGCACGTGCGAGGCCCCACATCGGCAATGAGCGCGATGCCGCGGGCGGAAAGCAGCGACAGCACATGACGGACCTTATCGGCATACGCCGCTCCCCCATCCTCGGGAATATGCAGCGAGGTGAACGCATAGCGCGCACCCGCCGCGGCACCACGCTCAATCGTCCGCTCAATATCCTGCAGAGGGCTGGAAAGATAAATCGAAATACCCGTTTTCACGCTTCAACGCTCCTTTAAAAAAGGCCGGCGGAGCAGTCCGCCGGCACAACCATATCATCAAGAAATCTGCCGCGCGCCGCGAACCCTGAGCAACACGGCTCGCGATATCAAACTACTCGCCAAAGAACTCGTTGATCTTCTGCTCGTCGACGCCAAAGAACCACGTCAGGACAAAGCCGGCGGCATAGGCAAGCAGCATAGCGGCAACGTAGCCAAGCTGCTGGCCAGGAACGACGATCAGCAGGCCAAACAGACCGGAAACGCCCTGAGAAACCGTGCCGATGTGAAGCAGCGCCGCGAGTGCGCCGCCAAATCCGGCACCCAGGCAGGCCGTCACAAACGGACGAACGAGCGGCAGCGTAACAGCATACATCAGAGGCTCGCCCACACCCAGGATTCCAACGGGAATGGACTCTGCGACGTACTTCTTGAGCTTGGCGTTCTTGGTCTTAAAGTACAGCGCCAGACCGGCACCGACCTGGCCGCCGCCAGCCATCATAAGGATAGGAAGCAGGTAATTGATGCCCTTGGTAGCTCCGTCGGGATCGTTGAGCATAGCGTGGATCGGCGTGAGCGCCTGATGCAGGCCGACGGACACCAGCGGCAAGAAGCCTGCCGACAGGATATAGCCGCCCAGGACGCCCAGCTTCTCGAAGATAAAGGTCAAAACGCTAAAGATGGCAGTCGTCAGCCATGCGCCAACCGGCTGGATGACGAGCATCAGAGCAAAGGCGCCGATGATGAGCACCAGCAGCGGGGACAAGAACGTGTCGAGTGCGTTGGGCATAACCTTGCGAATCTGACGCTCCATCCAGGCAAAAAATGCGCCAGCGATGAGAGCCGCGATCATGCCGCCCGCTGCGGGGTTGTACTGCGCATTGGTGAGCGGCAGCAGAATGGCAGTGGCAGGATCAGCCGCGCCAGGCGCAAGCAGGGGCATGGCACTGTTGGCGATACACATCATGCCGGCGATGCCGCCCAGCGCAGCGGAGCCACCAAACTCACGCGCCGCGTTATAGCCCACCAAGATGGGCAGATAGGCAAACAGGGCCCAGCCCATGGAACGAATGCCCTGGTACCACCACTCGCCTGCAAGCGCACCTGCCGTCGAGACGTTAATGACGTTGCAGATACCGTTGATGAGGCCAGCCGCAATGATGCCGGGAAGCAGGGCGACGAAGACATTGGAAATCTTCTTGAGGAAGGCCTGAACCGGCTTAGACTCGTACTTGGCCTTCTGCGCGGCCTTGTTTGTGGCCGCAGCATCAACCACGCTCTCGTCAGCAACGCCTTTCGCAAGGCCGGTGAGCTTGGAGAACTCCTCGAGCACCTTATTCACCTTGCCCGGACCCAGCACGATCTGCATCGTGTCGTCCTCGACCAGGCCCATCACGCCGTCGAGCGCCTTAATACCCTCCGTGTCGACGTTGCCCGTGTCTTTGACGGTCACGCGCAGGCGCGTCATGCACGCCGCGTTTGCGAGCACGTTGTCTTTACCGCCCAAAAGGTCCAACAGCTTTTGGGCCAGCTCTTTGTTCGTCATAACTCCTCCTTGTATTGGGTATCTCGTCTGGATGTCATATCAGCTCACGCCGCGCACCTATTGGGCGTCGGCATTGCTCTTCTCATGGCCACTCACCGCAGCACGGACATGGCCTCGTGCCCGCTCAAGAGCCACCGCAGCCTGCTCGGCATCGCAGTCCAGCAGTACCGAGACAATAGCGGTTTTTACATGGCCGCCGGCATCTGCAAGCGCCTGAACAGCGCGCTCGCGCGTGCAGCCGGTCGCCTCCATCACGATGTTCTGGCCGCGCACCACCAACTTCTCGTTCGTCTGCTGCACATCGACCATCAGGTTTTGGTACACCTTGCCAATCTTGACCATGGCACCGGTCGAAATCATGTTGAGAATGAGCTTCTGGACCGTTCCCGCCTTGAGCCTCGTTGAGCCGGTCAGCACCTCGGGACCGGGCACGGGCTCAATGGCAAGATCTGCGCTCTCCCCGATCTTCGACCCTTGGTTACAGGCAATTGCAATGGTCTTGCACCCAGTTGCCTTGGCGTACACAAGGCCGCCCACCACATAGGGAGTACGACCGCTTGCCGCCAGGCCAACGACAAGATCCTTGTCCGAGAGTCCACGCTCCCGCAGGTCGCTCGCGCCAAGCTCCTCGCTGTCTTCGGCACCTTCGACAGCCTTGATAAACGCCGTCTCGCCCCCGGCAATGAGCCCGACGACCAGATCGGGCGATACGCCAAACGTAGGCGGGCACTCCGAAGCGTCAAGCACGCCCAAACGACCACTAGTGCCCGCGCCCATGTAAAAGACGCGACCGCCGCGCTCAAGCGCCTCGGCAGCCCAGTCGATTGCCGTGGCAACCTGTGGCAACACTTTCGTGACCGACTGGACGGCACGGAGATCCTCATCGTTCATCGTCGTGACGATTTGCAGCGATGTCATCGTATCGAGGTCCATTGACCTTTGATTACGCTGTTCGGTCGTGAATTTTGTTAAATCGAGCATTTCATTCACCTCATCTTTCCTGTTTCTCGATGTAGTTTTGCTTTATGACATGCGTCGCCCGTTCGTAGTCGCTGGCAACGTAAGCAGCGTACAGGGCATCGACAACCATAAGCTGGGCCATACGCGAAGCCATGGCACCGCTGCGGATCAAGGGCTCACTCGCAGCAACGCCGAGCACGGCATCGGCCATGGTGGCAAGCTTGGATGATCCATCTACTTTGGTAACGGCCACGACGGGACAGTTGTGACGTTGAGCCTCGGCGGTGCAGTCCAGCACCTCTTGCGTCAAGCCCGAGTAGCTAAAGGCGATTGCCATATCGCCCTCATGCATGTTCTTGGCACATAAGAGCTGATCATGCCAGTCGTCGTACAGATGGCACTCTTTGTCGACACGCATGAGCTTTTGCGCCAGGTCGTGCGCGACCAAACGAGAAGCACCAATACCGAACAGATTGACCGCGCGTGCCCGCTTAAGACGGGCCGCGCATCGCTCCAAGACGGTGTAATCGAGCGTTCGCGCCGTCGCCTCGATCGTGCGCACGTTGCTTTTCATCACCTTCCCCACGATACGTTCGACGCTGTCATCCATGGAGATGTCCTCGAGGGCAACGTCTTTCTTGTCACCTAAGAGCGCCAGCTCGGCAATCAGTTCGCGTTGGAACTCCTTGTAGCCCGCAAAACCCAAACGCTTGCAAAAGCGCAAAATGCTCGAGGGCGAGGAAAACGTGACATCGGCAAGACCGCGGACGGACAGCCCGACCACCTCGTGCGGATGAGCGCTTACATATGCGATGACATTGCGTTCCGCCGGGCTCGCGCTGAGCTCACGCTCGCGAAGCCGCAAAAGCAATCCATTTGCCATCTCAAACACCTCCGTTGAGAAGAATTAAAGACCAACGAACGATTCGTACCGGATACAAACAGCTTTTGCGGTACATTGTGCCGCATCGTGGCGCACAAAGGGCGAGCGTTCTACCGCTCGCCCCTCAAATCCGACCGCTCGGAAATACACGCGACACAAAATAATTCAACAAGGTCGCATTATCAGAAACGAGTTTGTTACCGGCTAGAGCCTCGCATGGGCGCCGAGTCGCATGGCGCACCAACGCCGCCGCCAGCAATACCAACAGCATGGCGGTGACATAGCCCGCAGCATCGAATCCTAAATCGATAACGTCGAAATGCCTGCCGGGAACAAAGATCTTATGTACCTGATCGCCAACGGAGCAGGCGGCGCAAAAGAGCAATACGGGCACGCAACGGGAGCATACGCTCCACGGACGCCTGGAAAAGCAAACCACGACCACCGAGGCGAACAATCCGACGAAGAAAAACTCTACGGTATGGGCAACGCGACGGACGTTCGTGCCCACCCACATGCGAATGGAAGCAAGTCGGCCAGACCGGACATTCGAGGCAGCCGAATCGGTGCCCCCGGTCATTCCGTTCTCCGCCTGGGCTTCACCCGTGGCATCGGCAGCCTGAACGCCCGTAGCCTGACCCTCCACCACACGCGCGGTGGACTCGCTCAGCAACGACGTCTGCACCGCGTTTTGCTCCGTCAGCACCCAGATGCCCGCCAGCGTTGCAGCGAACAGAACGATCGCGGTCCATCCGATTATTTGTTTTACGCGAGCCAAGGGCCAACCTCCTTTTTTGAATATCAGCGAGTGTAGCCACAAATGGCATCGTCACCGTATCAAAATTTGAATCGCAACAGGAAGCGACAAAGCGACGCAAACCCCTACCCCGCCTCGCGCATCCAGCGATCGAACGTCCCCACGCACACGCCCAGGCATTTTGCTGCCTGGCTGCGGGTAATATCGCCTGCCTCATAGCTATCGCGCACCAGCTCAAACTGAGGAGGGCACGGCTTGCGAGGTCGACCGAAACGGACCCCTCGCGCTCGCGCCGCTGCAATCCCCTCCGCCTGGCGCCGATGGATATTCTCGCGCTCCACCTGCGCCACGTAGCTCAGCAGTTGCAGCACAATATCGGCAATCAGGGTGTTGGTCACATCCGGCGCGCCGCTGGCCCTGACGCGCGTGTCAAGCAATGGCATGTCCAACACCACAATGGCAACCCCGAGCTCCTTGGTAATGCGTCGCCATTCCTCAAGAATCTCGGAGTAATTACGGCCAAGTCGGTCGATAGAAAGCACCACCAGTACGTCCCCGTCTCCCAGGACGTGCAGCAGCTCGCGATAACGCGGTCGATCGAAGTCCTTGCCGCTCGCATGGTCGGCATAAATATTCGCCGAGTCCACGCCATAGGCGCCCAGCGCATCCAGCTGCCGATTAAGGTTCTGATCGCGCGAACTCACCCGCGCATAACCGTACACCGTCGCCATCTCATCCCCGCTTTCTTGTAAACCTGCCAAAAGGGACAGGTTTATTTTGGTAGGTTTTACCTCTCAAATAGCAGGTAAGCGGGCGGCCGAGCAGACGACAAGGTAGTCACGATTCAAATGCGAAGGGCGGTCCCGAAAGACCGCCCTCCGCTCTCTCGCCACGAGTCGGGATTTAGCTAATGGATAAGCTTAAAGTCCAAGTGTCCACGCGTGGTATTGACGCGCGAGACCTCGATAATCACGCGCTGGCCCAGTTCATAGCGAGTCCCCGTGTCGGCGCCCGTCAGCGTAAGCGCGTCCTCGTCGAACTCGAGCCACTCGTTGCCCAGGCTCTTAATTGAAACCAGGCCCTCGACCTGTGTTAGGTCCAAGCGCACAAAGAGGCCCATGCTGCTAACCCACGAGACGGTTCCGGCATAGCGCTCACCCAGACGGTCCTCATAGTACTGGGCAATCTTGATCTTTTGCGTCGCATGGCTGGCGGCATCTGCCGCGCGCTCGGCATCGCTACATGCGCGGCAGATCTGCGGCAGAATGCGCGGCAGCGACTCGCGCCCCTTGCCGATCAGCCGCGGCGTACGGACCAAGGCGTCCTTGCCGCCGAGCTGCTCATAGGCCAACTGCAGTTTGAGCACGCGGTGCACCACCAGATCGGGGTAGCGACGGATGGGACTCGTAAAGTGACAGTAGCACGGCGCGGCGAGCGCAAAGTGGCCCTCGTTGCGCGGCTTGTACAGCGCGCGCTGCATGCTGCGCAGAAGCAGCGTGTTGACGAGCGGTGCGTTGGCCGTACCGGCGGCAGCATCAACTGCAGCCTGCAGCTCATCGGGGCTCCCCAGGGCAATACCGGCAGCACGGCGATCGTCGATGATGCCTAGCTGCGCCAGCGCAACGGCGGCACCGTGCAGGCTATCGGGGCTCGGATCCTCATGCACGCGATAGCAGGCCTCGATATCACGGTCTGCCAGCCACTCTGCAACGCACTCGTTGGCGAGCAGCATGGCTTCCTCGATAAGCGACGTGGCACACGAACGCTCACGCGCCACAATCTGCACGGGCACTCCGTCCTCATCCAATAGAGCACGAATCTCGGCCGTGTCAAAATCGACCGAGCCGCGGGCGCGACGGATACGACGGCGAAGTTCGGCGAGTTCGTTAGCGGCGACAAGGAAATCGCAGAGGTCGACGTTGTAGCCGCGGGCGACCTCCTCGCACGCAAGACCGCGCTCAAGCGCTTCCTCGCGCGAGGTCTCGGCAGCCGCCACATCCTCGGCCGCACCCTCCAGCACCGAATACTCAACCGCGCCGGCACGCACCAGCAGCGCCTCGGCGCCGTCATAGTCCATACGCACACGCGAGCGAATCACGCTGGGGTACGGATCGTAATGCCGCACGCGACCCTGTGCATCGAGCTCAATGTCAACGGTAAACGCAAGACGGTCCTCGTCAGGGCGAAGCGAGCACAGGTCACAGGACAGGCGTTCGGGCAGCATGGGAAGCACGCGATCGGCCAGATACACCGATGTCGTACGATGGCGAGCCTCAAGATCGATATGCCCGTCCCAAGCCACATAGTGTGAAACGTCGGCGATATGCACACCCAGCTTGTAGCCACCCTCGGGCGTGCGCTCCAGCGAAATGGCGTCGTCAAAGTCGCGCGCGTCGACTGGGTCGATCGTGATGACAAAGCGGTCGCGCAGATCGCGGCGGAGCGGGTCCTTAAGCGCCGCGGACACATCGAGCGAAAGCCCCTCGGCCTCGTCCAGCGCGGCCTCGGGATAGCTATCGGTATAGCCGTAACGCGCCATCACATATTGAACGCCCAAATCGGGCGCGTCATCTCCGCCAATGCGGCGCTCGATCGTCACGGTACCCGATTCCAGGCGCGTCGGGTAGGTCAAAATGCGCGCGACAACAGCATCACCCGGGTGGACACCCAGACGATCCGCCGAGGTATCCTCGGGCAGAATGAAGAAGTCGGCCTTCAGACGCGAATCGAGCGGCTCGACGGTCTGGTACGTGCCCACCACGCTTATGGCTGCACGCTCAACCACGCTTTCGATCACGGCGCGCCGCTCACCGTGCGGGCTGTTCTTAATGCTCACGGCAACGGTATCGCCATCCATGATCTCGCGCTTACCGCGGCCCATGACCTTGTAGTCGCCGTTTTCGGTTACAACGTAGGCGCTATGCTCATGGAGCTGCACGCGCCCGGTCAGGCTCGGACGGCGTTCGCTGCGCACCGGCCCGCGCTGATTGCGAGCTCCATGCTTATGCTTGTTATTGCGCCCCATGGCGCCTCCTAACTATCGATTGCGAACTCCAAAGAGTCTACCCAAATGATTCGCTTTCCTGCCGTCCCCTAGGGATCAAAAAACGGGCCGCCCCAAAAGGAACGACCCGTTGGAAGGAACGAATTCCAAACATGCCTACACGCGCAGGTAGCGGCGCATAGCGATGGCGGAACCAAAGAGACCGATAATGACGCCGACCAGAATCAGCGCGGCGTAAGTCACCAGGTAGTACTGCATCGGCAGGGCAAACGACATCCAGCCGATGCTCTCCTGCAGACGCGGAATCATCAGATTGCGCAGCAGCTCCAGAACGCCGATGGAAAGCAGCGAGCCCAAAATGGCCTGCAGCACGCCCTCGGTGATAAACGGGCCACGAATAAAGCCATTGCTGGCACCCACCAGGCGCATGATCGCGATCTCGCGGCGACGCGCCGTAATGGACAGGCGAATCGTGTTGTTGATAAAGATGAACGCGATAAAGGTCAGCAGGCCAACGAGCACCACAGCGGCGATACGGATGTAGTTAGTCACCTGGAACAGGCGGCTCACTTCCTCCTGGCCGTACAGCACGCTCGCGTTGACGTCACCGTCGTCCGCGATCTTCTGGAAGTCGGCGTTCTTCTTGAGCTTCTTTGCCGTGCTCTCGACCTGAGACGGGTCATCCATCTCGATCGCGAACGAGGCCGGAAGCGGGTTCTGGCCGTCGAGCGCGCTCATGGTGGCATCGGCGTTACCCGACATCTTGCTCGTGTACTCGGCCAGTGCGTCGTCCTTGTCCTTATAGGTCACGGACTTGACGTTATTCCACGTCTTAAGCTCGGCCTCAAAAGCCTGAACATCAGCCTGATCGGCGTCATCGCTAATGAACGCGTTGATGACAACCTGATCCTCGACGGTGCCGATCACGGAGTTCAGCATCGCAGAGCCCATGATGAACAGGCCGATGATAAACAGCGAAAGGAAGATCGTGATGACGGCGCCGAGCGAGGTAGTCCAGTTACGGAAGAAGTGGCTGATTGCCTCTTTGAAGGAGTAGCCCACGTTAGTTGGTGCCATAGTTGCCGTAACCTCCCCTCTCCTGGTCGCGGATGACGTGGCCGCCCTCGAGGGCGATCACGCGACGGTGCATGCTATCGACCATCTCGCGGTCGTGCGTGGCGACGATCACGGTGGTGCCGGTGCGGTTAATACGCTCAAGCAGTTTCATGATGCCCAGCGAGATCGCCGGGTCGAGGTTGCCCGTGGGCTCGTCGCAGATCAGCAGCGGCGGACGGTTGACCATAGCACGGGCGACGGCAACGCGCTGCTGCTCGCCACCGGAAAGCTGGTCGGGCAGCGAGTCCATCTGATCGGCCAGACCGACCAGGCGCAGCACCTCGGGCACCTGGCTGCGAATGACGCCCTTGGGCTTGCCGATGCACTGCAGGGCAAACGCCACGTTTTCGTAGGCGGTCTTTTGCGGCAGAAGCTTAAAGTCCTGGAACACGGCGCCAATCTGGCGGCGCAGGAACGGAACCTTGCGGCTCTTGATCTTCATGAGGTCCTGACCGGCAACCAGGATGCGGCCGCTCGTCGGCTTGACGTCGCGGTTGAGCGTCGACAGCAGCGTGGTCTTACCCGAGCCGGAGTGACCGACCAGGAAGACGAACTCGCCCGGATAGATCTCGATGTTGATGTCGTCGAGTGCAGGCTTGTTGGGCTGTGCCGGATAGATCTTGGTGACATGCTCCATAAGGATGACGGGCTCGACACCGGCCTGCTTGGCCATCTTCTTGCGGCTGGCCTGCGGATCGATGGGCGCAAACACCGACGTAAAATCGGGGTTGTTGAGCGCGTTATCGAGGCTTGCGACCTCGGCGGCCTGATCGCTCTCGACCACCGGGGCAGCAGGCTGCGTGGGGTCGGGAATAGCGGCAAAGAGACCGGACTGCGCAGGCTGAGGAGCCGGCGTCGCAGGGGCCATGGGGTCGGGAATAGCGGCCATGGTAGGCTGCGGCGTGGCGGCGCCAGCCTGAGGCTGCTCCACGCGAGCGGTCACGGCCTGAACGGGCTCAAAACCCGCCGCGCCGGAAAGCGCGACATCGCTGGTTGGATTGTAGGCAAAGGGATCGGATGCCGGCTGTGCCTGATCTGCCGGCTGAGCGGGGGCCTGAGCAACAGGCTGGCCCTCTGAATCCGGAGTGGCGAAACGACTGCCCTGGACGCCTGCCTGCGTCTTGGGGGCATCATCGCCCGCACCGGAGGTACGGAAGTGGTTACCCACTGGTGCTCCTTATCGTCGTGCGTTTAAACTACATGAGCGCTTTGTATTTTAGCAGCATTAGCTTTGCTGCACATAAGAAGCATGGCGTGCTTAGGGATCCCGTCGGCCGGACACATGGTCACTCTCCAAATCGTTCTCG
>USEF01000041.1 GCA_900553475.1 uncultured Collinsella sp.
CAGAGCCGCCCGTATCGGGCGGCTCGGCAATCAAAAACCTTGGATTCGGGGCATACGCTACTGGTTAGTTTACCCCTCGAGCATGCCGTCGAGGGTGCGCCAGGCGAGCTCGGCGCATTTGACGCGGGCGGGCATGTGCGAGATGTCCTGGAGCTGGGCGGCTTCGTCCAGGTCTTCCAGGTCCTCCTCGGAGAGCTTCTCGCCGCGGATCATGGCGAGGAAGAGCTCTGCCAGGCGGCGAGCTTCCTCGACGGTCTCGCCGGTGATGAGATCGGCCATGATGTCGGCACTGGCCTGGCTGATGGCGCAGCCGTGGCCGGTAAAGGAGGCCTCCTCGATCACGTTGTTCTCGACACGCAGCTGCAGAGTGAGCTCGTCTCCGCAGCTGGGGTTGATGCCGTCGTGCTCGTGCGTGGGAGCATCCATCTCGTACTTGTAGTCGGGGTGCGAGTTGTGCTCCATAAATGTGGTGGAGGTGTACAGATTACCCATTGAACGTGCTCCAAACGTGATGCAGGCCGGCGATGAACTTGTCAATGTCGGCCTTGTCGTTGTAGAAGGCCACGCTGGCGCGGCAGCAGGCAAGGTTCTCGACGCCCAGCCAGGTGAGCAGCGGCTGTGCACAGTGGTGACCGGCGCGGATGCAGACGCCGTCCATGTCCATGATGCTCGCGACGTCGTGCGGGTGGATGCCGCGGACGTTAAAGCTCACAACGCCGTGGTGGTTGTCCCAATAGATGGAGCCGATGATCTGGACAAAGTCGAGCTGCATGAGCTCGCCCATCAGGTAGTGGACGAGTGCCTGCTCGCGTGCCTGGATGTTCTCGTAACCCACCGTGTTGACCAGGTAGTCGAGTGCCGCACCCGTGGCGAAGATGCCGGCGGCGTCCTGTGTGCCGGCCTCGAATTTCTCGGGAACGGGCGCCCAGACGGCGTCCTGCTCGGTAACAGAGTCGATCATCTCGCCGCCGGTGAGCATGGGCGGCATGGCGTTGAGCAGGTCCATCTTGCCCCACAGCACGCCGATGCCCATGGGGCCCATAGCCTTGTGTGCGCTAAAGGCAAAGAAGTCGGCGCCCAGGTCGGCCACATCGACCGGCATGTGCGGCAGCGACTGCGCACCGTCGACGACCAGGTAGCCGCCATACTTGTGCACGAGCTTGCCGAGGTTCTTGACTGGGTTCTCGACTCCCAACACGTTGGAGACCTGACCCACGGCCAGAATCTTGGTCTTGGGACCAACCTTGGCAAGAACCTCCTCGGTGGTGAGCTGACCGGTCTTGGTGGGGTAGAGGTAGACGAGCTTGGCGCCGGTCTCGCGGCAGACCTGCTGCCACGGAATCAGGTTGGAGTGGTGCTCCATGATGGTGATGACGACCTCGTCGCCCGGCTCGAGGACTGTGGGTGCAAAGCTCTTGGCGACCAGGTTGAGCGACTCGCTCGTGTTGCGGGTGAAGACGACCTCGTTGGCCTGGGCAGCGCCGATGAGGTCGGCGATCTGCTGGCGCACCTTCGCGATAGCCTCAGTGGCCTCGACGGACAGCGAGTACAGGCCGCGCAGAGGGTTGGCGTTCATGCGCTGGTAGAAGTCGCGCTCGGCGTCGAGCACACAGGCAGGACGCTGCGCGGTAGCGGCACTATCGAGGAAGGCGATCTCGGGGTGCTGCTGGAACAGCGGGAACTGCGCCTTGTAGGGATTAGTCTCGATGTCGACGGTAGGCCAGCCGCGCGAGGCCTCGTCGCTGGCGTCGAGCTCCATAGGCTCCGGTGCGGTACAGGTGTCGCATTTAACGTGCTCGGTGTCGATCATGCGAGCTCCTCTTCAAAGTTGTCGATCAGGTTGTTGCCCAGGCGGACGACGGCGGCGCGGGTGCGCTCGTCGGTGGCGGAAAGTGCGGCGTCCTCCAGCTTGGCGCGGACGAACAGGTCCTCGGCGGCGTTTTGGTCAAGGCCGCGGCAGGCGAGGTAGAACAGTTGCTCGTCGCGGACGTGGCCGATGGTGGCTCCGTGGTTGCCGGCGACGTCGTCCTCGTCGCAGAGAATGACGGGAACGGTCTTGTTGTCGACGCCCTTGTTGGCCAAAAGCACCGTCTCGCGCTCGGTGCCGGTTGCACCCTTGCAACCGTGCACGAGGTCGATGGTGCCGCGGTAGACCTTCTTGGACGTGCCGGTCAGCACGCCGTTGGCGTCGATCTCGCACTCGGACTTGCGACCGCGGTGGCGCAGCTCGTAGTTAAAGTCGCGCACCTGCTCTCGGGCGCCCAGGTAGTCAGTATCGATGGTGACCTTGGCGGTATCGCCCAGCAGGTCGCCGGCAAGGCCGGTGGCGCTGGCGCCGGCACCCAGGACGGTGTGCTGCACGTTGACGCGCGCGCCCTCGTCCAGGAACAGGCCGGTGTCGTCGAGCGCGATCCAGCTATCGTCGAGCGTCTGCGTGCAGGTCACGTTGACGGTGGCGTACTCGTGGGCGCACACGCGCAGCACGGATCCCACGACGCCCTCGCCGGCAACGGGGGAGTCCAGGGCGATCTGCAGGTCGAGCGTCGACTGGGGACGGACGACGACGTCGATGGCGGCGATGGCCGCGGCGGCATCGACACCGCTCACACGCACGGTAACCGTGGCGTGCTTGTATGCGGGCACATCGATGACGACGCGCTTGGTGGCGTGGTCGGCCAGGTAGGTGTAGGCAGCCTCGCCCATGCCAGTCTCGAAGGCCTCAGCGGGGGAGAGCTCCTCCTCCAGCTTAATGGCACCGGCCTGGTAGACGGAGGTGGCGGGCACGTCGAGCTCGGTCTCGGGCGTGATGCGGGCGCGGTCGGCGGCATCGCCGGGCGCGGAGGCGCGGCGCTCGGGGAAGCGCTCGGCCATGGCGTCCATGGCGGCGTCGAACGCGTCTGCCACGCCAGCAAATTGCTCGTCCAAGCCCTCAACCTTAACGGTCTCGGCGGGAGCGGCGGCAAGCTCGTCAGAGAGCTCGAGCTTGGTCTGGTTCATCTTCAGCCAGCCCCATGTGGCAGCCGGCATCGCATTGACCTGCTCAAGGGTGGTAGCAGCGGTGTTCGTGGTCTGTTTCATTATCCGATCGCTCCTTCCATCTCGAGCTTGATCAGGTTGTTCATCTCGACGGCGTACTCCAGCGGTAGCTCCTTGGAGACCGGGTTGGCAAAGCCGTTGACGATCATGGTACGGGCTTCTTCCTCCGAGATACCGCGGCTCATCAGGTAGAACACCTTATCGTCGCCGATACGGCCGATGGTGGCCTCGTGGCCGATGTCGACATTCTTGGCGCGGATGTCCATGGCGGGGATGGTGTCGGAGCGGCTCTGGTCGTCGAGCATGAGCGACTGGCAGCTCACGGTTGCCTTGGAACCCTCGGCCTTGGGCGTGGCCACGATGGAGCTGCGGAAGGTCTGGATGCCGCCGCTCTTGGAGATACCCTTGGTCTCGACGGTTGCCGAGGTGTCGGGCGCGTTGAGCACGACCTTGCAGCCGGTATCGAGGTTCTGGCCGGCGCCGGCAAAGGTAATGCCGGTAAAGCTCGAGCGGGCGCGACGGCCGTTGAGCACGCTCATGGGGTAGAGGTAGCCCACGTGGCTGCCGAAGGAGCCGCTGATCCACTCGATGTCGCCGTCCTCGTCCACGCGCGCACGCTTGGTGTTGAGGTTGTACATGTTCTTGGACCAGTTCTCGATAGTCGAGTAGCGCAGGTGCGCACGCTTGCCCACAAAGAGCTCGACAGCGCCGGCGTGGAGGTTGGCTACGTTGTACTTGGGCGCGGAGCAACCCTCAATGAAGTGCAGGTCGGCATCGTCCTCGACGATGATGAGCGTGTGCTCAAACTGGCCGGCGCCCTTGGCGTTAAGGCGGAAGTAGCTCTGCAGCGGGAAGTCGAGCTTGGTGCCCTTGGGCACGTAGACAAACGAGCCGCCCGACCACACGGCACCATGCAGGGCCGCAAACTTGTGGTCGGTGGGCGGGATGAGCGTCATAAACTTCTCGTGGATGAGCGGCTCCCACTGCGGATCGTGCAGGGCCTCCTCGATGCCGGAGTAGACGATGCCCATCTTGGACGCGGTGTCCTGCATGTTGTGGTAGACGAGTTCGGAGTCGTACTGCGCGCCGACGCCTGCCAGGTAGCTGCGCTCGGCCTCGGGGATACCCAGGCGCTCAAAGGTGTTCTTGATGTCGTCGGGCACCGACTCCCAGTCGTGCTTTTGGTCGGTGTTGGGCTTGACGTAGGTGACGATGTTGTCCATGTCCAGGCCCTCGATGGAGGGGCCCCACGTCGGGTCGGGAAAACGGTTGAAGATCTCGAGGGACTTTAAGCGCAGGTCGAGCATCCACTGCGGCTCGTCTTTCTTGGCGCTGATCTCGCGCACGATGTCGGGCGTGATGCCGGCGTCGAGGCGCTCGAATCCCTCCTCGCCATAGGTGAAGTCGTAGAGGCTGCGGTCGATGTCCGCGACCTCGGTGCGGTTCTTGGTCATTGCGTCGCCCCTTTACGCCTGCTGCTCGGCAGCGGCGGCCTCGGCCTGGGCGCGCTGCTCGGCGGCCTCGCGCTCGAAGGTCTCAAAACCGTTCTTGTCGATCCAGGGGATGAGCGAGGCGTCGTCCTCGCGCACGATGTGGCCCTTGACCATAACGTGGACGCGGTCGACATCCAGGTGCTCCAGGATGCGCGTGTTGTGCGTGATGATGAGCATGGAGCCGTCGCAGCTCTTGCGGTAGGCGTCCATGCCGTGGCTGACGGTGGACAGGGCGTCGACGTCTAGGCCCGAGTCGGTCTCGTCGAGAATGGCGAGCTTGGGCTGCAGCAGCAGAAGCTGGAGCATCTCGACCTTCTTTTTCTCGCCGCCCGAGAAGCCCACGCCCAGCTCGCGGTTGAGGTAGGCGGTGTCCATGTTGAGCTCTGCCGCGAGCTCCTTGACGCGCCGGCGGAACTCCTTGCCCTTCATCTCCAGGCCGGGGCGGCCGGCGATGCTGGCACGCAAAAAGCTCGACAGCGGCACGCCCGGGATCTCGACCGGGGCCTGGAAGCTCAGGAACAGGCCGGCGCGCGAGCGCTTGTCGGTGGTGAGCTCGGTGATGTCCTGGCCGTCAAAGACGATGCGGCCGTCGTTGACGGTATAGACAGGGTCGCCCATGACCAGGTGGCCGAGGGTGGACTTGCCGGCGCCGTTGGGTCCCATCAGCACGTGGGTCTCGCCGGCGGCGACGTTGAGGTTGACGTTGTGGAGGATGGTCTTCTCGTCCACGGAGGCGGTCAGACCTTCGATGGAAAGCAGCGGATTTGCGCTCATGCTGTCCCTCTCTGTATATGGTGTACTCATAGGTGTACTAAACCCTAGGAATCTTCTCGGAATGAGGTTACTATGGGTTCGGCGTTAGTCAAGGGAAAACCCGACTAATCCACTCGACTTTTCAAATTCTGGGACAAAATAACCTGTTGTGTTTGTCCCATTTACTTAAGATTTGGGACAAACAAACCTGGTTATGTTGTCCCAGATGCGATGGGAGGGTAGGTATGCTCATTTCTTCCAAGGGCCGCTATGCCCTCCGGCTGATGATCTATATCGCGGCGCTGGGCGACGCCGAGGGCAAGATTGCCCTGCGCGAGGTTGCCGACCGCGAGCATATCTCACAAAAGTATCTGGAGCAGCTGGTTCGTCCGCTTATGAAGGCGGGCCTGCTTAAGAGCGTGCGCGGCAAGGGCGGCGGCTACATGATGGCCAAGGACCCGGCCGAGGTGCGTGCCGGCGACATCCTGCGCGCCGTCGAGGGCAGCACGGCTCCAGTGGCGTGCGATGGCATCGACAACAGCTGCACTCGCAGCGATCTTTGCTCGACCGTCAAGTTCTGGCGCGGCCTGGACGACGTGATCGAAAAGTACGTCGACGGCGTGACGTTGGCCGACCTGGCCGCCGTCCCCGAAATCAACTTTGACATTAAGCTGTAGGGCTGCAAATGGCATCTCTCAACAAGGTGTATAAGCAAATTGAAGTTTTTGCTCGGGAGTGTGACGCCGAGAAGGTTGTGCTGTTTGGCTCCCGCGCTCGAGGTGACAACTTGCCTAAGAGCGATATTGACATCGCAGTAGCAGGTTGCCGGGATTTCGGCCGGTTGTCATATTTGATCGAGGAGCGTCTTGATACTCTTTTAGATGTAGATGTCGTCAATCTCGATGAGCCCTTATCGCAGCAATTGCTCGATGAAATTGCCAGGGATGGTGTGATTCTGTATGAAAAAATATGAGAACTTTGCCAGCGCCTTGGCGAATCTTGAGGATGCGCCCAATCAGGATCTCAACAATGATTTTGTTCAGAGTGGATTGATTAATAAGTTCAATCTTCAATTTGAACTGAGCTGGAAGCTCCTTAAGCGTCTGCTCGAGTATGAAGGCGCCACGCTTGCCGCGTCGGGGTCTCCTCGTGCCATCTTGAAGGAGTCGTACCGATTCTACGACTTTATTGATGAGGCGGCCTGGCTAGATATGCTCAGAGACCGCAATACGAACGTCCATATCTACGACAACAAGCTCGCTCAAGACTTGATTCAGCGCATCTTGAACGTCTATATCCCCGCTTTCTGTCAGTTGAGGGACGGGCTGATGGAGCGATACGGCGAGCTTCTGATGGCGCCCGACGACCAGTTTGTTTAATTCCTTAAGATTTCGCGGAGGGTTGTTGCCGTTTACCGAGGGGTTGTTGTGCAACAACGGGCGAGCTGCAATACTTATTTCTATCTTTGCAAACTGCACTTTAACTATACCAATGCAGGGAGGATCTTATGCAGCCCAAGCATTCCGCGATTGTCGCGGGCCTGACGCTGGCGCTTTCGTTTGGCGCCATTTCCGCGCCGGCACCCGCTGCTGCCGAGGAGCCCACGCCGGGCGTTGCCTCGGATGCCACCGATATCGATAAGGGTCTCTACACCCAGCAGTCCTTCTCGGGCGTACTGAGGTCGGTCCAGGGCGTTTCGTTTGTCAACGTGACTCCCGAGATGAAGTACTTTACCAAGTACGAGAGCCATGGCAACTACAACCAGGGCTTTTCGTACGGTGACGGCTATAACGCGCTGGGTTATTACCAGTTCGACCGTCGTTGGTCGCTCATTCCGTTTATGAAGCAGGCCTACAACTACAACCCCGAAAAATACAGCATGCTCAAGGATGCGATTGATCGCGGCAGCGAGATTTCCAACACGAGTAATGTCATGTACGAGAACGGCCAGCTCACCGAGCTTGGCCATATCGCGCAGGATGCCTTCCAAGGTGCGTACAACACCGATCCTGTTGAGTTCTCAGCACTTCAAGATGCGTATGCGTACAACTCGTACTATGCGGTGACCGAGGCGTGGCTCAAGAGCGGCCTGGGTATTGATATTTCGGGCCGCGCCGATTGCGTCAAGGGCATGGTGTGGAGCATTACCAACATGTGCGGCACCGGTGGCTGCAGGGACTTTTTCCGCTGGGCGAATCTTTCCAATGATATGTCCGACCGCGAGTTTGTGACGGCGCTCTCCAACAGCGTGGTCAATAACGTGGCGACCAAGTATTCGAGCCAGCCCCAGTATCATGAGGGCTGGAAGAATCGTTATAAGAATGAGCTGAAGGACTGCTTGGCTTATATCGCCGAGGACGAGGCAGCCGCTGCGACGCCCGTGCAGCCCGAGCCCACACCGGCGCCCTCGCCGACACCTGATTCGAATGACGACTCGAGTGACGATCCCAACGATGACAGGATGGATACGCCCTCGACCGATGCTGACGGTAATGGCTCGGCTGGTGGCACTACCAACGACGGCTCTACCTCGAACGGCTCCAATTCGAACGGCTCTGCTGCGGGCGATTCGTCTTCAAGCTCTGCCGGCAATACGGACAGCGACGCTTCTGGTTCGACCGGCGCTGACACCTCTAACTCATCTACCGGCTCGAGCGATTCGTCCGTTGATACCGGCTCTAACAACGGCTCCGGCTCTGACGCAACCCCTGATTCCGATGCTTCCAAGGACGACTCGAATAAGGCGCCGGACGCTCCCGTTGCTTCGCCGGACAAGAAGCCTTCTTTCTCCGAGCAGCTTGGTTCTACGCTGGGCTCTTCGCTGATGGCTGGCGTCAATAATGGTTCGACTCAGAACAAGGACAACTCTGATCAGGCTTCCACGGAAAAGACCGAAGCCGTAAAGGGCGACTCCAAGGATAAGGCTTCCGAGAAGGTTGAATCCGATAAGGGTTCTAGCTCTGATGAGAAGGACGACAAGTCCGCTCAGAAGAAGGACGAGGACAAGAAGTCTGAATCTGAGGAGAAGGACAAGAACAAGGACAAGACCGAGGACGGAAAGCAGCAGGGCGAGGACAGCAGTAAGGGCAACACCGACAACCAGAACCAAGAGCAAAATGACTCCAAGACGGTGACCACTACAACCACCACTACAACGACTAAGACTTCGGGCGGTAACATGCCCAAGACGGGCGACCTTATCGTTATGGCGAGCCTTGCCAGCGCGAGCTTGGCCACGCTGGGCGCTACGTCTATCGTAAGTGGTAAGTATAAGCTCGATCAGCAGAAGAAGGCTTCTGGGGAGGACGACTCGGGGGAGTAGGCTCTTAGTTGCCAGATAACTAAATAGTCGGGACGGGGTCCGGTGCGAATGTATCGGGCCCCGTTTTGTTGTGCAACGATTAATTGTGCCCCCTCACACCTCTTGTTACTACCGTTGCCCGATATGTTTGCGCGGCGACATCGGTACATGCGATGCGGTCATTACAATTGGCATCGTGCTGCGATTTAGGGGGAACGTTTTGGTGTCTGAACAGGCAAATGTTGATTGTGCTGCTGGCTTTGGCGTGCGTTTGATCGGCTGTGCCGACGATGCGGCTTTGCCCATTGGCATGCACGACTATGCGGAGGCTCTTGGTTGCTGCACGCTGGTCGACAAGACCATGTTTATTGCCGATGCGTTGGACTGCGACGCGTCCGTTGTGGTGTGCTGTCGACCCGAGGGTTTTGGCAAAAGCATGAACTTGTCGATGCTCAGGGCTTTTCTGGAGCGTCCAGCGGTTGGTCGCGCTGATCAGCGTTTGTTTGCCAATGCTCAGATTTGGGATGCAGACGGTGGGCGTTATCGGGACGAGTACGCTTGCTATCCGGTGATATCGCTGGATTTTTCTGGCGCTGCGAGGCGTGGCGCCGCTATTGCCGACGTCGTGCGCGATGCTCTTTCGGACGAGTGCGTCCGCCTGCTGGCGCTTTTGGAGGCTCCGGATTTAGCTCGAGACAAGGTGCGTCACATCGAACGTGTTGCGCGTGGCGCGGCGAGCGAGGACGAGGTCGCCTCGGTGCTTGGCGTGCTCATTGAGCTGCTGGAGATGGCCTGCGATGAGCAGGTTGTATTGCTCGTTGATGGGTACGATGCGGCATGGTTGGGCCGTGCAAGCGCGAGGGGCGCTTCCGGTGCTGATCCGGCAGGGCTATTCGATCGCGTGCTGTTCGACGCCATTGCCGCTGCGCGCGATTCGTTGCGGCTGACGTGTCTGATGGGGGAGTGTCCCGGCCCTGCCGAAGCGGCGCTTTCTTCGCGCGGCTGCTCGTATTGTCTGACGACGCCGCTGTCAGCGTGGTGTGACCGATGTTTCGGTTTTTCGGATGCCGAGGTCGAGGCTCTTTTGAATCATGCTGGGCGCGAGGAATACCTGGATGATGCGCGTGAATGGCTCGAGGGATATCGGTTTGGCAGGGCCTATTGCTCGAGTCCAGAGCGTGTGATCGGTTTTCTGGGCCGAGGCTGCACGGCGCCTGTGCGTGCTGATCTGTATGGATATGCCGATTGCCTGAGTAGGGTAGTTGCCGGGTGGAATCTCGACCGCCTTTCGGTCTTGTTTGATTTGCTCGAGGCCCATGGGTGCGCTGAGGCTCCGCTTTGTTTGGGCACAGCAGAGCCAGATGTCTCGCCTGACGATGGCATGTGGACAGCGCTGTATCTGTCCGGTTTTCTCACGACGGATATGACTGAGGAGCCAGAGCATGGCGATTGCCTCCGTGCTTTGCGATTGCCCAATAACGAGCTTCGCCAGGCCTTGCGTCTAGTGATTATTGAGTGGTTTGAGTGCGCTGCAGAAGACATTCGAGACGTCGATGCGTTTCGCGACGGGCTGTGCCATGGGAACGAGGATACCGTGAGGCGGGCGCTAAGCCGCATCTTGGGGGATGCGGGAATCGGTGGGACCGACCCAGATACCCCGCTGCCATATCACCTACTCTTGCAAGGACTCTGCTTTGGATTGCCGGGCTATGCCAATCCTGCTTCGAGGCGAAAGTGTGGCGCGGATCGCTGGGACATCCAGGTTTTTCCTACGGGCGCCGTGTTCGACATAGCCGATACGATCGGTATGCTCGATGAACGTCCGCTGATAACGATCAACATGATGTATGACCCCGGTGTGGATGCGCTGGGCCTGGAATTGCTGGCCGTGCAGGCGCTGCTCGACATAGAGCGCGACGGCATCGACGAAATCCGTGTGCCGCGACCCGGCATTGGCCGCATGCGCTGGGGGTTCGGTTTTGATGGGCAGCATGTGGCTACGGTGTGCCAGCGGATTTAAGCGCCGAGGTGTTTCCGGCTTCCGTTACTCGGTGTCCTTCATGGGCGGCATGGGCTTCCAGTTGGGGTCCTTGATGATCTTGCGGGCGTCCTTCATGCCGCGGCGTAGCGCCGGAATTCCGGTCTTAAAGCACTTGTCAACGGCGGCCAGGCGAATGAACTCCTTGCAGAAGGTCGCGGCGTTGCCTAGGCGGAACAGCACGGGGTGATAGTCGCCGTAAATCTGCATGTAGCGGGCCAGATAACCGCGGTTGCGCATGATGTAGTAACGGTTGGTGTCGCTCGTGGAGTTGAGCTGGCGCTTGCCGGCGATATCCCAGTTAGAGACGGCGCGGGCGCGCTTGAGCACCACGTCGGCGACCACGGCGGCGGACCCTCCAGAGTGGATTTGACCGATGTGACAAAGCTGATCAAAGAGCGTGCGG
>USEF01000042.1 GCA_900553475.1 uncultured Collinsella sp.
TTCCTGACCCGCGGCGTGACCGGCGACACCGACATCAACGTCATCGACACCGCCGAGTTCGCGATCCCCGGCCTTGACGACGAGTTCCGCGTCATCGTCTCCCCGTGGATTCTGACGGTGCTCGTGACCGACCGCCTGGCTCGCTACTACGAGACGGTCACCAAGCACAACCTCAAGTATCGTCGCTACTATCACCAGTTCGACTACTAAAGAAAACGGGTGCGGGAACGTGCCGGGCTATTGAGAGGAACACAGAATGAGACAGTACATCATCGCCAGCCATGCGCACTTCGCCACCGGCATCAAGGAGAGCGTCGAGCTGCTCTCGGGCGCTCGCGACAACGTCCACGATCTTTCAATGTTCGTCGATGACCGCATGGACGTGGCCGAGGAGGCCCAAAAACTGCTGGCAGGCATGGCTGCCGACGATGATGTCGTCGTGTGCACCGACCTCTTTGGCGGCAGCGTCAACAACGAGTTCACCAAGATCGTCCAGACGCGTCCCCGCACGTACCTCGTTACCAACATGAACCTTCCTCTGCTCATCCAGCTGCTGTTCTCTGACGAGTCGGCGCCGGTTGAAGAGACGATTCGCGCCATCGTCGCTGCGGACGATACGCGCGTGAAGTTCGTCAACGATCTTTTGGTCGATGACGACGAGGAAGAAGAGTTCTAATCCGTAGCACCTACTGACACGCCGTAAGACGGCACAAGACCTTTGGGGGGTCACATTATGATTCAGCTACTTCGCGTTGACCATCGCCTGCTTCATGGCCAGGTCGCGGTCTCTTGGGTTCAGGGCCTCGGCTCCAACTGCATCTTCTGCGTGGGCGATAAGGTCGCCAACGACCCGGTGTGGAAGACGACGCTCAAGATGGGCAAGCCTGCCGGCTGCAAGCTCGTCATCAAGGATATGGCGAATGCCATCGAGGCTATCAACTCGGGCGTGACCGACAAGTACAAGATGATCATCTGCGTTGCCACTATCGCTGAGGCAAAGCAGCTTGTTGAGGGCTGCCCGCAGATCAAGTCGGTCAACCTGGGCAACACCAAGCCCAAGGACGAGAAGCGCCCCGATGCTCGTCAGGTCTCTCGTCAGATCTTCCTGACCGCAGCCGAGGAAGCCGATGTGCGCGAGATGCTGGATCGTGGCGTTGAGGTCGAGATTCGACCCCTGGCCGATGACCCCAAGGTTGACTGCGCCAGCGTGCTCTAGGCGTTTGAATTCGAAGAGTCTGAGCTCTTCGTAGTGTCCTATTAGGAAAGGGGGATGTATGCTTACCCAAGCAATCCTCATCGGACTTATCGCCGCATTTGGTAAGTTCGACTGCCAGCTCGGTACGCTCTATGCGTTCCGCCCCATCGTCCTGTGCCCGCTCGTGGGCCTGGTGCTGGGGGACCTGCAGTCCGGCCTCGCGATCGGTGCGAGTCTGGAGCTGCTGTTCATGGGCTCGATCTCCATCGGCGCCTACGTGCCGCCTGATGAGACGATCGGCGGCGTGCTCGCCTGCGCCTTCGCTATCCAGCTGGGCCAGAGCACCGAGGCAGCCATCGCGCTTGCCATGCCCATCGCCACGCTGTGCCTTGCCATCAAGAACATCCTCAACGCCGCCCTGCCGATCCTGGTTGACCGCGCTGATGTCTTCTCCGGCCAGGGCAACCTTAAGGGTGTCTATGCGATGCACTTCCTGATCGGTTTAACCGGCATCATCATGGCGTTCCTGCTGTGCTCGCTGTCGTTCTATCTGGGTGCTGACGCTATCCAGGGCGTGCTCGACTTTATCCCCGACTTTGTTCTTGCTGGCTTTGGCGTTGCCGCCAACATCCTGCCGGCCATGGGCTTCGCCATGCTCGGCCGCCTGGTGCTCACCAAGCAGCTCGTGCCCTTCTACTTCCTGGGCTTCCTGCTGTGCTCCTACGCCAACGTGCCCGTCCTGGGCGTCGCCCTGATCGCCATCATCATCGGCATCGACAAGTTCGACCTGCTCGGCCTGGGCGGAGCCCAGCCCCAGCTCTCCGCGGAAGGGGATGAGGACGATGACTTCTAGTCCCGAGAACAAGATCACGCGCTCCGACCTCGTCAAGAGCGCCGTCAACGTCGGCGCCCTGGGCATGGAGTTCTCCTGGACCTACTACAAGCAGATGAACATCGCCTTCTGCCTGATGGTCGCCAACATGCTCAAGAAGATCTACGCCGGCCGCCCCGACGACTACGCCGAGGCCCTGCACCGCCACTGCGCGTTCTTCAACATCACCGTCCAGTTCGCCCCGTTCGTCGGCGGCATCGCGATGGCCATGGAGGAGAAGGTCGCCCGCGGCGAGATCGAGCCCGAGAGCGTCAACGACGTCAAGGCCGCCCTCATGGGCCCGCTGTCCGGCATCGGCGACTCCATCTTCCTGTCGACGCTGCGCGTGGTCGCCGCCGCGGTGGGCATCAGCCTGTGCCAGGCCGGCAACCCCTTCGGCCCCATCGCCTTCCTGCTCATCTACAACGTCCCCGGCTTCGCGCTGCGCGTCTGGGGCGCCGTCAAGGGCTACGAGCTGGGCGTGGGCTTCCTGGACGAGGCCCAGAGGACCGGCCTCATGCAGAAGATCATGACCTGCGTGGGAATCGTGGGCGTCATGGTCGTGGGCGCCATGTGCAAGGACATGTTCTGGGCCAGCATCCCGGTGGCCATCGGCTCGGGCGACGACGCCCAGACCCTCCAGGACATCCTGGACGGCATCATGCCCGGCATGCTCGGCATGATCGCCTTCTGGCTGTACTACTGGCTGCTGTCCAAGAAGATCAACCCCATGGTGCTGATCGTGGCCACCATGGTCGTGGGCATCATCGGCGCGTTCTTCGGCGTGCTGGCGTAGGTTCCTGCGTTCTATTCTGCCCCCAAGGGAAACGGCGCCCCATTGCGGTCGCCGTTTTTTATTACCGAAAGCTAGCTGGAGGTGCTTCGTGATTCGATCTGACAATCCACCCGATAATGGCGTGAGCGGGGCGATGTATCTATTTGGCACGGCGCTCCTGTGGAGTTTTATCGGCATCCTCGTTCACGCAAATTCGCAGTCAGCTCTTTTGATCGGTGCCGTCACGGCAATATTTATGGCGCTCTTTATCCTGCTCGTCGGCAGGCCCGTCCTCCGCGTCAGCCGTCTTATTGCCCTTGTGGCCGTCTGCAACTTCGTGACGGGCACCACGTTTAACTTTGCCAACCAGCTCACGACGGTCGGCAACGCGATTGTTCTGCAGTACACCTCGATGATTTTCGTTATCGTGTATCAATCGCTCGCAACTCGCACGTTGCCCTCGCCTGCGAAGATTGCCTCCGTGGTGGTTGCTTTTACGGGTATGGGACTTTTCTTTTTAGGCGATTTGAGTGCTGAGGGCATGCTCGGCAACCTGCTTGCCGTCATTTCGGGCGCTACCTTTGGGCTTTGTTTCTTTTTGAACTCTCGCCCCGATGCGTCGCCCATGGTGTCCTCGCTCATCTCCTGCGGTATCTCGATGCTGCCGATCGTCTATTTTGCCGGCGCCCTAGACTCCGTGAGACCATTTGAATGGGGGCTTATGCTGGTGCATGGCCTTTTTTGCAGCGGCCTTGCGAGCGTGCTGTATGCCAAGGGGATTGCGCGCACCAATGCGTTTGCGGCCAACTTGGTTTGCATGAGCGAGGTCGTGCTCGCCCCCTGCTGGTCGGCGCTCCTCTTTGGCGAGGTCTTTCGCTGGAACGAGCTTTTGGGCGCGGCGATTATCGTTTTGGTGATTGTGGCCAATTTGGCATCCGATGCCTTTGGCGATGGCTTTCTGGTGGCGCTTGTCAGCCATCGAAATAAAGAGCGCGCCTGACGGGATACGTCTGCCGTTTACGGTAAAAAACACCCCGCTGAGCGAGTGGTATTAAATAGTAACAACCTGCATATCTATAATTGGTATCAAATCATTTGTGCCTGGCATAGGTGTTAGCAGCACACCAGGTACGCTTCGAGCCGTGTAATCGAACTCCCGGAATTGATATCAACAACGCGCGCGACGGGAGTGACGACGGTTCGAGATTCCTTATTGGGAGGAATTATGCTTGTCCAAGCAATCCTCGTCGGCTTAGTCGGAGCGTTTGGATGTCTCGACTACCAGCTCGGCACCCTCTACGCGTTCCGCCCCATCGTCCTGTGCCCGCTCGTGGGCCTGGTGCTGGGGGACCTACAGACTGGCCTTGCCGTTGGCGCCAGCCTGGAGTTGCTATTCATGGGCTCGATCTCCATCGGCGCCTACGTACCGCCCAACGAAACCGTCGGCGGCGTGCTCGCCTGCGCGTTTGCCATTCAGCTCGGTCAGGGTACCGAGACGGCCATCGCGCTCGCCATGCCCATCGCCGTCCTTTCGCTGACGATCGGCAACATTACCAATGCCTTGTTCGCCGTGTTTGTCGACATGGCAGACAAGTTCGCCCTCAAGGGAAACCTCAAAGGCATCTACGCCGTTCATTGGGGACTTGGACTTTGGGGCTGCCTCGAGTACTTCCTGCTGTGTGGCGGCGCCTTCTATCTGGGTTCCGGCGCCATCCAGGGCCTACTCGACTTTATCCCGTCTTTTGTGATCGATGGTTGCGGCGTGGCCGCCAACATCCTGCCGGCCATGGGCTTCGCCATGCTCGGCCGCCTGGTGCTCACCAAGCAGCTCGTGCCCTTCTACTTCCTGGGCTTCCTGCTGTGCTCCTACGCCAACGTGCCCGTCCTGGGCGTCGCCCTGATCGCCATCATCATCGGCATCGACAAGTTCGACCTGCTCGGCCTGGGCGGAGCCCAGCCCCAGCTCTCCGCGGAAGGGGATGAGGACGATGACTTCTAGTCCCGAGAACAAGATCACGCGCTCCGACCTCGTCAAGAGCGCCGTCAACGTCGGCGCCCTGGGCATGGAGTTCTCCTGGACCTACTACAAGCAGATGAACATCGCCTTCTGCCTGATGGTCGCCAACATGCTCAAGAAGATCTACGCCGGCCGCCCCGACGACTACGCCGAGGCCCTGCACCGCCACTGCGCGTTCTTCAACATCACCGTCCAGTTCGCCCCGTTCGTCGGCGGCATCGCGATGGCCATGGAGGAGAAGGTCGCCCGCGGCGAGATCGAGCCCGAGAGCGTCAACGACGTCAAGGCCGCCCTCATGGGCCCGCTGTCCGGCATCGGCGACTCCATCTTCCTGTCGACGCTGCGCGTGGTCGCCGCCGCGGTGGGCATCAGCCTGTGCCAGGCCGGCAACCCCTTCGGCCCCATCGCCTTCCTGCTCATCTACAACGTCCCCGGCTTCGCGCTGCGCGTCTGGGGCGCCGTCAAGGGCTACGAGCTGGGCGTGGGCTTCCTGGACGAGGCCCAGAGGACCGGCCTCATGCAGAAGATCATGACCTGCGTGGGAATCGTGGGCGTCATGGTCGTGGGCGCCATGTGCAAGGACATGTTCTGGGCCAGCATCCCGGTGGCCATCGGCTCGGGCGACGACGCCCAGACCCTCCAGGACATCCTGGACGGCATCATGCCCGGCATGCTCGGCATGATCGCCTTCTGGCTGTACTACTGGCTGCTGTCCAAGAAGATCAACCCCATGGTGCTGATCGTGGCCACCATGGTCGTGGGCATCATCGGCGCGTTCTTCGGCGTGCTGGCGTAAGGGCCCGGTTGCATAGATTTTCGTTGCAACCTGGAAAGGGGATGGAGCAGGCCTATGCCCTCCATCCCCTTTTTGTATAGAAGGAGTTCGTATGTTCGCGAAGGATCGCGAAGCAATGCGCCTGACACCGGCGGAGGTCAGGCTGATTCTTATTGAGTCCCTGCAGTGGTGCGCCAACAACGCGGTCTACTTTTTGGGGCTTATCGGTGCGGCCACGTATGATCTGGCCGGCACGGCCTTTTTGGTTGCCGCCATTACGCTCGTGCGCAATCTTATGACGTCGGCGGGCAATATGGTGTCGGGTTCGGTCATCGATCGCTTTGGACCGCGCCGGACGTCATTTGTGACGTGCGTGATTACGGCTGTGCTATCGCTTGGCGTGGGGTTGGCGCCGCTGTCTGTCCCCGGGCTTGTGTTTGCCGCGTGCGTCTTGGGGCTTGCGGGCGGCTTTATCAACACCTGCACGCATGCGTTTCCGGGATACCTGGAGTCGACCACCGAGGGCCGTACCCGCGTGAACGGTCTCATGGTGTTCTACAGCAATATCGCCTATACCGCTGGCCCGCTGCTCGGTGGTGCCATCGTGAGCTGTTTTGCCACGCAATCGGTCTATCTGCTCATGGCGGGCATGATGGGTGTGGCGGCCGTGCTCTCCTTGGGTTGTCACGAGTGTGTTGTTCCCGCAAAAGGGGAGAAGCCGAAGGGCGGTATTCTGGGCGGCATGGCCGAGGGTGCGCGACTTACGTTTCGCGACCACGACCTGCGCCTCATCTTTATCTCGGGCTTTTTGGGATTCTTTGCGTTTGGCGCGTTTGATTCGCTTGAGTCGTTGTTCTACCGTGATGTGCTCAACGTGGATATCGTCTGGCTGGGCTGGCTGTCCTCGGTGGGCCTCACTTCCTCGGTGGGCGCGTTCATCCTGACCAAGCTTTCTGCTCGCCATGTCAACCTACGATTGCTGCTCGGCGCGCTCATGGCCGTGGGCATTGGGTCCATGGTGTACGTGGGCACCGATATGCTGGGGGTCGCGATTGTCGGTCAGGCGATTAACGGTCTGGCCTGGGGGTTCCTGGAGCCGCTGCAGATGATCTTGATTCAGGAGCGCGCCGACATCAAATACCTGGGTCGCATTACCGGCTTTGTGCGCTTTGGCCTGATGAGCGCCGGCGTGGTGCCGCTGCTGGCGGCTCCGTTTTTGGCGGAGGCATTGGGCGTCCAGACGGTACTGTTTGGAGCATCGACCATTATTGCGCTGGTAGGAACGCTGTTCTTTGTCACACAAGGGAGACGCCGGGGGCGTTAGCTATACATCAAATTCTAATTTAATACCACTCACCAGAGAATTTCGACCGTTCACCGAGGATTGGAACAGATTGAAAAGTGGTATTAAAAACACGTTGGGTGTATGTCTATAATTGGTATCGAAAAGAAACGCGATGTATAGATTCGCGTGCAGGACAGAAAGGAAAAGCCATGAAGGAAACCGAGAAGATCGAGATCATGCACTTTAGCCAGGAGGGCTACGTCGAGGACGGCAAGAACGTCTACGAGGCCGGCAAGAAGATGACCGCGCTCGCCGACAAGGTCGCCGACGAGGGCTACGACGCCGTGTTCCTGATGGGCGTCGGCGGCACCTGGGACGAGCTCATGCAGCTCGAGTACCTCATGAACAAGTTCGGCGACCGCGACCTCGAGGTCTACCTGATCCACGCCGCCGAGTGGAACGTCATGGGCCACAAGCGCATGACCGAGAAGTCCGTCGTGCTCACCGCCTCCGAGTCCGGCACCACCCCCGAGGTCCTCGAGGCCGTCAAGAAGATGAAGGAAAAGGGCATTCGTGTCTACGCCATGACCAAGCCCGAGGGCCCCATCGGTCAGGCTGTCGGCGCCGAGAACTGCGTTGCCATGGCTTCTGACCATGGTTCGGGCGGCTGCGAGAAGGGCTACTACCTCGCCGACTGCTTCGGCCTGCGCCTGCTCAACCGCCGCGGCTGCTTCCCGCAGTTCGATAAGTTCATCGAGCAGACCAAGGACGTTTGGACCCACCTGGTCGACATCCGCAAGAGCTTCGAGCCGCGCGCCGAGGAGCTCGCCAAGAAGTACGCCCTGGCCCCCTACACCATGTTCATCGGCTCGGGCGCCCTGTGGGGCGAGACGATCCTGTTCTCGATGTGCATCCTCGAGGAGATGCAGTGGAAGCGCACCCGCTACATCACCTCGGCAGACTTCTTCCACGGCACCCTCGAGCTCGTGGAGCCCGGCGTCCCCGTGTTCCTGTTCATGGGCGAGGACGAGAACCGCAAGCTCGACGAGCGCGTCCGCGCGTTCCTGACCCGCGGCGTGACCGGCGACACCGACATCAACATCATCGACACCGCCGAGTTCGCGATCCCCGGCCTTGACGACGAGTTCCGCGTCATCGTGTCTCCGTGGATCCTCTCCTCGCTGATCACCGATCGCCTTGCCGCTTACTACGAGACGGTCACCAAGCACAACCTCAACTACCGTCGTTACTATCACCAGTTCGACTACTAAGAGCAAATAACGTTTGTGTAATCGGGCCTCGCTCCTATATGGAACGGGGCCTCGCTTGGGTTGGAGAGTAATTATGAGCTATCCCCAGCTTGCCGTCATGAATATCAGCCATCGTTATTTTGACCTTGAGGAGTTCTTTTCTTCGGCGTCGGCTTCGGGCTACACGTGTTGCGAGCTTTGGACCGGGGCGATGCATCTGTATGTCGATTGCCATGGATACGATTCGCTCGAGCAGGTGCGGGAGCTATCACAGCGGTATGGGGTTCGGATTGTGGGGCTTTGTCCCGAACAGAACAATCCCAAGCCGTGGAATATCGCGGCGCGCGGGAATGAGGCGCGCGCTCGCACGCTCGCGTACTTTAAGAACGTTGTGGATATCGCGGCGGAACTTGGAGCCGAGCAGGTCATGGTCTCGAGCGGCTGGGCATTTTTGAACGAGCCGATCGAGGATGCGTGGGGTCGCAGCGCCTCGATGCTGCGTGCGATTGCCGAGCATGCGGGAGAGCGCGGCGTGCGACTGGTGCTCGAGGCCCTACAGCCGGTTGAGTCGATGATCGTGAACTCGGCGGCCGACACGAAGCGCATGATCGAGGCAGTTGATCATCCGGCACTTAAGGCGTGTCTGGATTTGGGCGCTATGGCGGTGGCAGGGGATACCATCGACGATTATTTCGATCTGCTTGGCGATGATGTCGCCCACGTGCATTTTGTCGATGTTGCGGCAGACGGCACGACGCATCTTGCTTGGGGTGACGGCGACCGCGATATGCGCGCCGACCTAGATAGGCTGGTGGCGCGCGGCTATCGCGGAGTTGTTTCGGCCGAGACCTATGACTGGCGCTATTTTGCCAATCCCGCGGCAGCCGACGCTCAGGTTATGGCGGAGTACCGACGCGCGATTGGCGCCTAAGTGGGACAGGGCGCCGAGTTGGCGTTTGACGCTTTTTGAGAAACGGGACGTGCTTTCCGCTTGAGGCTTCTGGCGGAAAGCACGTCCCAGAACAGGCGCTCAGAATGGGACACACTTTCCGCTGAGGACCTCAACCGGAAACCGCATCCCAGTTTTTGGCTGGCGGGCGGGACGCGCTTTCCCCTATGTTTCCAAATGAATACGCTGTGAGCCGAGGAAGACGATTCTCCCCGCAAACACTCTAGTATGCTAAAGTACCCAGAAGATCGGCGGAGCTATGCCGGTCGTTTGTTCTGTATGCAACACAGCATGAGGAGGCTCACCAGATGACGGCCACACCGTGGGGATTCCGGGACATATTGCCCGAGGAGGCTCAGGCGCGCGAGGAGATCGCGCTGACGGTGAAGGGCTGCTTTAGGGAGCATCATTATCTGCCGGTTGAGACGCCGCTGCTCGAGGACAAGGGCTCGCTCGAGGAGGGCGGCCGTATCGCGGACACGCCGTTTAAGCTTTTTGACGATGACGGCCGCTTGTTGGTGGTTCGTCCCGACAATACGTTGCCGATCGTGCGTTTGGTCTCGACCCGCATGCGCGCGGCCGACTTGCCGCTGCGCCTGCGCTATGAGGCGCCGGTGGTTCGCGAATGCCAGCGCAATGCCGGCGGTTCGCGTCAATTTACCCAGCTGGGTTTTGAGCTCATCGGCGCGGGCGATACCGCGGGCGATGTCGAGATCGTCTCGCTGGTGGCCGAGGCCGTTCGCAAGTTGGCGCTGCCCGATGCGCGCATTATCGCAGGTAGCGTGCGCCCGTTTAAGGAGCTGCTCGCGGCGTGCGAGGATCGCGAGCTGGCTGCCGAGGCTCTGCGCTGCGTGCACGCCAACGACTTTGTGGGCCTCGATGCCCGCGTGGCGGCAAGCGCCGAGACCGATGCCGTTAAGGCCGCCGTCAGCGAACTGCCGCGCCTGCATGGTGGGGCCGAAGTGCTCGATCGCGTGGATGCGCTGCTGGCGGCTGCCGGTATTGTCGCGCCGCTGACGCGCGAACTCCGTGCCCTGGTTGATGGTCTGGCTCCCGAGGACGCCCAGGTGCTGTCGTTCGACTTCTCCATCATGAACTCTTTCGATTACTACACGGGCCTGGTCTTTAAGGCCTATGCCGGTGGCCTGCCCGATCCGGTGGGCTCGGGCGGTCGCTACGACTCTATCTTTACCGGCGCGTTCGGCGACGGCATCGAGGTGCCGGCGGCGGGCTTCGCCTTTTCGCTCGAGCGTCTGGAGGCCGCGTGCACCTCTGCCGAGGACGCCGCCTCCGATGGTGACCACGCCGTGGGCCGCGGCGCCGAAGGCCCGCTACGCATCGCCGTGCCCAAGGGCTCGCTTAAGGCCGACACGCTCGACGTGCTCGAGGCCGCGGGCCTGGACGTCTCTGAGCTGCGCGACCCCGGCCGTCACCTGATTGTGCGCGGTCGCGACACGCGTGCCGGCGAGGGCACGGTCGGCGATATCGAGTTTGTCATCGTGCGTCCCAGCGACGCGCCCGCTTTTGTGGGCTGTGGTGGTGCCGATTGCGGCATCTGTGGCTGGGACTCGCTCATCGAGGCAGACCTCAACTTGCTGCAGCTGGTCGATCTGGGCTACGGCCTGTGCACGTTTATCGAGGCAGAGCCCGCGTGGCGCGCCGGCCAGGCCGAGCGCAACTATGCCCGCCGCGGGTCGCTTCGCGTGGCCACCAAGTATCCGCGCATCGCGAGTGCCTGGTATGCCGAGCGCGGCGTGAACGCCGATATCGTCTCACTGCACGGCAACATCGAACTGGGCCCCATCGTCGGCATGACCGATCGCATCGTGGATATTGCCGCCACGGGCGCCACGCTGCGCGATAACGACCTGGTCATCACCGGCCGCACCCTCTTTGGT
>USEF01000043.1 GCA_900553475.1 uncultured Collinsella sp.
CCTATTTTGAATCCGAATCGTCCATGGAGCCGTCGATGCCGGTTTTGGTGTCGTCATCCGTGTTGGAATCGTCATCCTTAGCGAAGGGGTTCTTGAAGAAGCCCGTCGCATCGGGCTGCAGACCAGAGAGCTTGATCCAGGGATTATCGAGCTCGGGCTTGGGCATGGCCTTGGCCTCGGGCGCAGTCTCGTTACCGATAAGCTCAGACTCGTAGATGAAGGTGTCGTCGCCGAGCGCGTCGTAGGCGGCGACCGGGTTGCCATCGGCATCGCGGTACGGCGTGCCCTTAAACACGGCGCCGTCATAGGCCACAAGCTGACGGCCGGTCTCATTCTCGAAGTAGTACACGAAGATGCCCTTGAGGGCCGCACAAAGCGGGATGGCAATAATCATGCCGATGGGGCCCATGAGTGCCGAGCCAATAACGAGCGCCGTGAGGCTCATGATGGGATGCACCTGCACCGAGCTCTGCATGACCTTAGGAGAAATCACGTTGTCGGTGACGTTTTGCGCGACCATCGTCACGATGAGCGTCCATAACGCCAACATGGGGCTGAACATGAAACCGAGCACCGTGGCGATTGCTGCGCTCACCCAGGGACCGACGACCGGAACCAAGTGCATGATGCAAGTGAAGATAGCCATGAGCGCCGCATACGGATGGCCGATAATCAGGAAGCCGATAAAGGCGAGGAAACCACCGCAGATGGACGTCACGACCATACCGCGCATGTAGCCGCCGACAGAGCGAGAAAGGATGGCGACCATAAAGCGGTACGAGGTCTCCTTCTCCTGACCGATGATGGTGCAAATCTCGTGATGCATGCGAGGGTAGTCGCAGGCCATCCAGTAGGCAAGCACCAGACCAAGGAAGATCACGAACAACTGCGAGGCCGTATTGGTGATGAGCGGGAACACACCGCGGCCAAGCTCGGCAGCAATCTGAGACACATACTTCGATGCCACGGTAACCAGCGACGAAAGATTATCGTCCAAATACTCCTTGAGCGGCGTGTTATTGAGCGTCTTGGCATGCGAGATCATCTCATTGAGATCGCCACCCGCAACACGAAGCTGCTCGGGCAGGCGGCTCAGGACTTCCATGATCTGACCAAAGAGAATCGGCGACAAGATGCAAACGACACCGACGAGCACGGCAACAACAACAATAAGCGCGATAAGCGAACCGATGCCGCGATTCACGCCATGGTGCTCGAGCCAGTTGGTGATCGGGGACATCACAAAGGCAATGATGGAACCAACAGCGAGAAACTCGATAACCGGCGCCAGGATGCCCATAAGGTTAAAGATGACAGCGGCGATGACAATGCAGCCGACAACAGCCCAAATGCGAAGCGTCAGAATGCGGGTGTCGCGCAGCACGCGATCGGTTTGTTGGGGGTGTTCACTCATGAACGAATCATCACTCCGTCGGGGTCGATCTTGTCCTGAATCTTCTTAAGCGTGCGGCGCAGCAGACGCGAAACCTGCACCTGAGAAATACCCAGCTTCTTGGCGATCTCGATCTGGGTCATGCCCTTCACAAAGCGCAGCTCGATCACCTCGCGCTCGCGCGGCGAGAAATCACGGATGGCTTCCTCGATCACTAGGCGGTCATCGGTAAAGTCGAGCTCGTTGTCGTCGTCGGCGTAACGGTCGAGAATCGAAGGGGCATCGTCGGAATCGGACGCACCAGGAGCCTCGATGGGCACCGAGGTATAGGCCGAAGACGATTCCATAGCCTCGAGGACCTCATCGACAGTCACATCTAGATACTCAGCGATCTCCTCAACCTTGGGCGAACGCTGCAGCTCGTTGGTAAGTTTGTCAGTAGCCTGGTTGACCTTGGCCGAGAGCTCCTGCAGACGACGCGGTACGCGCACACTCCAGCCCTTGTCGCGAAAATGGCGTTTGATCTCGCCCAGGATAGTGGGTGTCGCAAACGTCGTGAACTCGAGTCCGCGCTCGGGGTCAAAACGGTCGATAGCCTTGAGCAAGCCCAGATAGCCGACCTGCATGAGGTCGTCGAGCGGCTCGCCGCGATTCTTAAATTTGTTGGCAAGAAACCTTACCAGGTTCATATGGGACATGACGAGCTGCTCACGGGCGTCCGGATCACCGGTCTCCTTGTAACGACGAAACAGCTCGCGGGTTTTCTCCTTGTCCCAAGCGGTCTTGCCACTCCGGGAACGTTCGGTCATATTAGATATCCGCCTTGAGGTCGAGGGAAAGCGTCAGGGGCGCCGTAGTCTTTTCGTAGGAGTCGCACACGCTCGCGAGGATGAGCTCGGCATACACCGCAGCCTGGTCGTCTTCATCGACCGTAGCCTGGTCGCCAAAGGTAATAGTCATGCCAACATGGGTCTCATCGACATCGAATTTGATGGTGATGTCATCGCAGTCGACCGCGGTGCAACCAAAGATGAAAGCCTCCTCAGCAGCCATGCGGATGTCCTCGATGCGATCGACAGACATAGAGCACAGGGCACCAACGTTGGCTGCCGTCATGCGCACAAGGCGAGCGAGACGCGGGTCACCGGCAACGGTCAGCGTGATAGGGCAGGTTGCTTCGCTACTCATCGCAGGACTCCTCAGAGGTCTCGGCGGGCGTATAGGTGTAATACTGAGCCGGCTTGGATACAGACTTCTGACCATCATCGTCGCCCGCGGCAGCCTCGTCCTCGCCAATTAGGACGCGCTCGGTAGGCAGCTCGGCCTCCGCAGCGGCAGCGGCGAGCTTGCGATCGGCGTCGGCTGCAGGAGCCTTCACCTTATTGAAGAGCTTCTGCACAGCACCGGCGGCAGAGTCGGTCACGCTAGACACAGCATTGCTGGCCTCGGCCATGCTGCCCGTAACCTCAGAAATGTCGCGAACCACGGCTTCGACCTCTACGAGATTGGAGGTAAGGGCATCAACTGCCGTCTTGCTCGACTTAAGCAGCGGCTCCATCTGGGCAAGCGCCGGCGTAAGCTCATCGACAGCGCCATCGAGCTTTGCCACCACAGGCTGAGCCTCGGCGATGGTGTTGTTGAGGTCGTTAACGGTCTTATCGAGCGAGTCGACAACGGTGCGGGTCTTGCGCAGGGTAAGCGCGAGCTCAACGATGGCCCACACACCGGCAACAGCGAGCAGCAGCAGGGCGATTTGAATGGGACTCATACAAGCCTCCCAAAGGAATCGATATACAGACGGTTTCCATGGTACCCCAAAGGGGACCGAACATGCCATGAGCAGCAACGTGGGACAAAATTATCAGCAGCTACTTCGGTGCATTCCCGCTGCGGTCGCGTTCACTTTGCTCTACGCGCCATTCTTCCCAACCGCGGCCGGCAGGCTGCCAAAATGCACCGCGTTCCAAGCCTTCGGGCAAATAGCGCTGGTCGACCCAGCCTTCGGGATAATCATGTGGATACTTATACACACCGTATTCATCGCTGCCCGGGCGATGGCGATCGCGCAGATAACTCGGCACCTCGCGAAGCCCACTAGAATGGATATCGGCCAGCGCCGCATCGATCGAAGCCTCACACGCGTTGGATTTTGGCGCCAAGCACACATAGAGTGCAGCCTGAGCCAGGTTAATGCGGCACTCGGGATAGCCAATGACCTCGGCAGACTTAAACGCGGCATGCGCCACCAAAAGCGCCTGCGGGTCGGCGTTGCCAACATCCTCAGAAGCGTGAATCATAATGCGGCGAGCGATAAACTTAGGATCCTCCCCAGCATCGATCATGCGCGCGAGCCAATAGATCGTGGCATCGGGGTCGCTACCGCGCATGGACTTGATGAACGCACTGATGATGTCGTAATGCATGTCGCCGTTTTTGTCATACGTAAAGCCGCGACGCGGGTTGGCGATCTTCACGTCATCCACGGTGATGGGATAGCGCTCCCCTGCCGCAGGCGCTGGCGTTCCCTCGGTATCGGGACGCGTGACGGCAATCTCGCTCGCAAGCTCGAGCGTCGTGAGCGCCGAGCGAGCGTCACCCGCTGCCAGCGTGCAGATGGTCTTGACCGTATCCTCATCGGCCGAGAACTCACCGTTCAAGCCCTGCGGCGCCTCAAGCGCACGTTCAATAAGCGTGGCGATATCCTCATCCTTCAGATGCTCAAGCTCCACGACGCGACCACGTGAGAGCAGTGCCGAGTTGACCTCGAAGTACGGGTTCTCCGTCGTAGCGCCAATCATAATGACGGTACGGTTCTCAACTGCATGCAGCAGGGCATCCTGCTGCGACTTAGAGAAGCGGTGAATCTCATCGATGAATAGAATGGTGCGGCGGTCGTACGTATTCAGGCGCGTCTTGGCCTCATCAATCACGCGACGCAGGTCCTTCACGGTACCCGTGACGGCGCTGACCTCGACAAACTCGCTCTTGGTATGGTTGGCGATAATGTGGGCCAGCGTCGTCTTGCCCGTACCGGCAGGCCCGTACAGAATCACGCTCGAAAGCACGTCGTGCTCGATCGCGGCACGCAGCCATGAACCCTTACCGACGGCCTTTTGCTGGCCCACGTACTCGTCGAGCGAATTGGGTCGCATGCGCACCGCGAGCGGCGCATTTTTAAAGGAACGCTCGCGCGTCGAGGCAGAAAAAAGGTCGTCCATAGCCATCCCGTGCATCAATCAAAAACGTTTTCCACTAACAGTATACCGAATTAATACGAACTACCGTTCGTTAATATAGGTACGGTGCGGAAACTCCAGACCAGGGAACAGCTTGCTCGTCAGCTCGCAGAAATAACCGTCCGTCATGCTCGCGATATAATCCACTACGGCTTGATCCTTGTCGTCCCGCCAGGCATAGGTGCGGTCGTAGTAGGAAAGCTGCTGCTCAATGCGCGAAATATGGTGCTTAAAGATGTAAGAGGACTCGTCGCCACTGTTTAGATCCCGCAGGCAACGGTCGTAGAGCTTTACGAACGCCTCGCGCAGCTCCGCCTCGGAATCGCCTTCGATACCGCCCTTGCTATAGATCTTCTCGTAGTTCTCGCGCTTGGCTCGGCGAATTTCCTCAAACAGGTCCTCGCTCATCTCGATGCGCGGCTTACCATAGCTATGCTCCACGATATCGATGGAAGCGTGCGTAAGAATCCAACTGTTGTAGGCACCGCCCCGGCCATCATCAAAAGCGTCGGGCGAAAGCAGGCCCGCCGCGATCGCATCCTGACGGTCACGACCGACGTAGGCAAGAATATCCGAGATGCGAACGACGCAGCCCTCGAGCGTCATGGGACGCAGATGCTCAATTGCGCTATAGCCCGTGGCAATGCAATCCTCAACCGTCTGGTCAAACTGGTCAAAGGAGCCCATGTCCGAGAGCTCAAACACACGCTGCTCGTACTCGCCGTTATGGCATAGCACGCCGTCGAGCGTCTGGAGCGACACGTTGCGGCCATACAACGCGTCGAGCACGCGGACCGACTGCACGTTATGGAAAAAATAACGCCCCGTACGCTCGTGATAGATATCGTTGAGGAAGCGCTCGCCGGAATGGCCGAAAGGCGTGTGTCCCAAGTCGTGGCCCAGGCCAATCGCCTCGATCAGATCGCAATTGAGCCCCAGGGCGCGACCGATATCGCGCGCAATGCGCGAGACAAGCTGCACGTGCAAACCGCGGCGTGACAGATCGTCATTGCTACGGAAGCTAAAGACCTGCGTTTTACCTGCATAACGGGTGTACGCCGGAAGATGAAGTATCTTTTCAGTATCGCGCATAAACGCCGGACGCATAAGCGTGCCTTTGTCGGCGGCGCGATCAATACGACGAATGACCTGATCATCGTTGCAACGATACGGGTTGACATAGCCCGAAGCACGATCGGCGACAATGCGCTCGACTAGTTCGGGCGACAACGCCGAGGGAATACGGTCCATGCGCGCCTTAATGACGGCCGTTTCTTGATTAGATGCCATGGCATGCTCCTTAAGAAGGATGCGCAATCGGTTACAATGTGCAGCCCACGACCTCGATTATGGCAAAAATCGGCACTAAAAACGGGAGCAATGGCAGGGAGCGCGATTTTGTGAAGAGGCAGGAGAGGGCCAGGACCAGGAGTGCGACGGCAAATGCCACGATGCCACCCATAGGGTCGAGCGTACAAAGCGCGAAGAGCGCCTTGGCATCCCCCATGCCGATGCCCGGGGCGTGGCGAAGGCGCCGCCAGAGTGACTCAGTAAGCACAAGGACAAGGTAGACGATGACCGCAAGACCGGCGTGGTCAAGCGCTGTGTTCAAACCGAGGTCGAGCCAAACGCCCGCCAACGCCGCCACGGCACATGCGCCGGCAAGCTCATTGGGAAACCGCCGCTCACGGGCATCAATCCACGCGCCGGCAAAGATGCAAATCCAAAACGGGATATAGATCATCGAAAACCTCCTTGAGCAGCTGCTCAAAAGCAAAAACCACCACAAAGGTGCCTGTCCCCTTTGCGGTGGTTTTGGTGGTGGTTATTTGGCGCCTTGCATGACCTCGTCAAGGGTAACGCTGACGGCGTGCTGCGTCGGGACCCAGTCGACCTTCAGGAACAGCGCGGCCACCGTGATGGGGATATAGCTGAACATAAAGATCGGGAAGGTAAACAGGTTAGTCACCAGACGCCACTTTTGCGCGCAGTGAATGTGCTTGTACTCAAAGATAGTCGTGAGCAGCGCCAGGATAAAGAAAGTCAGATACATCATGGCGAAGGTCATAATGAGCGAAGCGGCACAGGCCTGCATCTCGACTTCGGTAGCCAAAAAGCCGTGCGAGAGTCCACCCACGATCAGGAACGTCGCATTGGCGAGCATCGAGATGAGCGACAGCAGCATACCCGGGGCGATCGTCATGAACATGTCGTAGGCGGCAAAGCGATGGTAGCGGAAGGTCGACTTGACCAGGTGCTTACCGTAAGTAAAGAACACCTGGTAGAAGCCCTTGGTCCAACGCATGCGCTGTTTCCAGGACGCCTTAAACGTCACGGGTTGTTCGTCAAAGAACTCCGCCGGCGCATAGCCAATGCGAATGCCGTGAATGGCGCAGAACGTGGTGAACTGAATGTCCTCGGTCAGCGTGTGGAACTGCCAACCGTGCATGCCCTCGATAACGCTGGCGGAGATGAGGTAGCCCGAACCCGAAACAGCGCAGGACGTCTTGCAGATATTACGCGCGTTGTTGAGGAAGCGCGCCTCGCGTAGATACCACGTGGCATTAGCAGCCGAGATCCACGAGCTGCCGAAGTTCTTGGAATTGCGATAGCTCGTGACCACATGGAAGCCCTGGTCAAAGGCATCATTCATCTTGGAAACGTAATCGCGGGAGATAACGTTATCGGCATCGAAGATATAGTAGCCCTCAAACGTGTCGGGATACTCGTTGAGAATGCGGTCGAAGCCAAAGTCCATGACCCAGCTCTTGCCCTTGCGGGCCAGGTCATTGCGCTCGTAAACAATGGCACCGGCCTCGCGCGCGAGCTGCGCCGTGTTGTCGGTGCAGGCATCGGCGACCACGAAAACCTCGATGAGCTCGGACGGATAATCCTGGTCCTTGATGGAGCGAACGAGGTTGGCGATCACGGCCTCATTATGCGCCGCGATAAAAAAGGCATAGCGATGGAGTTTTTTGGCCTTGGGAGGCGCGACCTCGCCACGAAGAGCGCCAATGACAAAGAAGACCACCTGGTACAGAAAGCAGACCGTGAGCAGCGTGACGACAATCTGGTTGAAGATCACGATGGGTGTGTTGGTTTGTAAAAAGGCGAGCATGCAGGCTCCCAGCAACGCGTAACGTAAACAATCGTATATCTTACCGCAGGCTTACCGAGTTCAAGAAACCACCTAATACTGGCTAGGCTTCGAGAAGACCGAGCTGCGGAACGATTTCATCTCCAACGGCCGTGCGACCGAGCGAGCGCGGAGCCAGATCGTCGAGAACCGCAGCGAGATCCCACGGCAACTCGTCGCGGCACTCAATGCGCTCCCCCGTCACGGGATGGTCGAACGCCACGCGCCAGGAATGAAGGAACTGCCTGGTCAGGCCCTGGTCGGCGCGCGCATCGCACTTGCCGTAGAGTGGATCGCCCACGCAGGCGTGGTTGATATGACGCATATGCACGCGAATCTGGTGCGTGCGACCGGTAAACAGATGGCACTCAACGAGCGTATAACCATCGTCAAAGCGCGTGGAATCAAAGCGCTCGAGGACTTTAAAGGTCGTAATGGCCTGACGGGCAAAGGGGTCGTCCGAAACCGCCATCTTGACGCGGTCGCGCGTAGAACGGGCGATACCGGTATTGATGGTGCCCTCGTCCATGGCGATGTGCCCGTGGACAAGCGTGATATAGCGGCGGTCGAGCGTACGCGTGCGAATGAGATTTTGAAGCGCGCGCTGGGTGTCGTCGTCTTTTGCCGCGAGCATAAGGCCCGAGGTATCGCGATCCAGGCGATGCACGATGCCGGGGCGGTCCTCACCCTGCACGGTACCAAGATGATCGATACCGCAGTGGTAGACCAAGGCGTTCGCAAGCGTGCCGCTCTCGTGGCCGCGGGCGGGATGGCACACCAGGCCACGCTGCTTGGAGAGCACAATGAGATAGTCGTCCTCATAGCGAATGTCGAGCGGGATGGCCTCGGGAATCACATCGGTGGGATCGTGCGGCTCGGGCAAATCGACCGAAATACGGTCGCCGGCTCGCACGGCGTGCTTTTTAGACAGGCAGGGCTCGCCATTGACACATACGGCACCGCCCTCAATCAGATGCGCGCAGGAAGAGCGCGTAGGGCAGCCGTCATTGGAGCCCAGATAGGCGTCAAGACGCTGACCAGCGGCATCGTCGGCAACAAGGATATGGATGTCGGCCATTAGCGCTCATTCCTTTCGCGAATCTTGCGGGCACGCTCCCCACGCTGCTGGGCCTTGCGCTTAGCGCGGGCCTCGTCACGGGCGTTAAGCTCGGCGGTCGCATCGACCTCACGGGCAGCGGGGCTCAAGAACATGTAACCGAAGAGGGCGAGCACGACGCCCAAGGTAATGCCGATATCGGCCACATTAAAGACGGGGAAGTCGACGAAGGTGGTGGCAATAAAATCGGTCACGAAGCCAAAGGCCAAACGATCGATAGCGTTGCCGATAGCACCGCCCGCAACCATCGCCATGCCCACAACCTCCAAGCGAGCAAGCTGGGGCGCGCGAAGCAAGTACACGGCAATGGCGACAATGACCGCAAGCGCCAGCAAAGCAAACGCAACGCCATGCCCCTCGCCCATGCTAAAGGCAGCACCGATATTGCGGACAAACAGGAAGTCGATCACACCGGGGATAACAGTCACATGCAAAGCGTCGCCCACGGCACGAACCGCAAGCTTGGTCAGCTGATCAAAAAGCAGCACAACCAGCACCACCCCACCAGCAACACCTAACCGCCAGCGCAAAGGCGGCGTCATATCCCCAGTACGACCCAAATCAATCCCCTACCCTCAAGAACATCGAATTCCGTTTAACACAAGTAAACATCTTATATTGCCACAAGCAGAGCGCACGACATATCCACCAACGCAAGCGAAATAACCAGCATAAAACGAAAGCGACATTCCGAAAAACAGAATGCCGCTTGGACGTGACAAAAGTTGACGTTGGGGACGTTCTTGTTTGACAGTCGTTTAAGAACGTCCCCAACGGTTAGTTCAGCGCATCAGCGCAGCGTTTGCAGATGTGAGCGTGGCCGTTGTACTCGCCGACGGTGGTGCGGTAGTTCCAGCAACGGTCGCAGCACTCGCCCTCGGCTGCCTCGATAGCAACGGAGAGCTCCTCGCCCTGGGTCAGCTCAACATCGGAGACGATGTAGAACTCGGCCAGATCGACGGCCTTATCACCGGTCAGCAGCGCGTACATCTCGGCGGGAACGACCGCCTTGACGCGGACCTGCTGGCTCTTGGTGAAGGTGCCGGCAGAACGGGCATCCTCAAGGGCCTTGGTCACGGCGCTACGGAGCTCAAGAGAAGCCTCGAGCACGCCCTCAAACTCGTTGGCCTCATCGACCGTGATGGGCGACTTGTACCAATCGAGCAGCGCGGCGTACTTCTGGTGATCGACGCAGCCGGCGGGCGCATATGCCATGGCCTCGTCGACGGTGTAGGACAGGATCGGCTGCAGGTCGCGCATGAGCATCGAGAAGAGCTCGGCCAGCACGGTCTGGGCGCTGCGGCGCTTGGCGCCGTCCTTTTCCTCGCAGTAGAGCCGGTCGAGCGAGCGGGGCTTATCGCAGTACAGACGGTCCTTCAGGGCGTCGAGGTACACGTTGGAAAGCTCGGTAACCACGAAGTCATAAAGCGCACGGTAAGCGCGCGGGAACTCGTAGCAAGAGTAAGCGTCGTCGACCTCGGCCTGAACCTGGGTCAGACGGGCAACCATGAGCTTGTCGAGCGGCAGCAGGTCGGCAAAGGCGACACCGTCGGTCTCAGGCTCAAACTGGCCCTCGAGCTCGGAAAGCAGGAAGCGCAGCGTGTTGCGGAAGCGACGGTAGGCATCGGACGTACGAGCAAGGATCTCGTGGTCGATGGAAACGTCGGAGCTGGTATCGACGGATGCAACCCACAGACGGATGATATCGGCGCCCATCTCGTCGCAGACCTTGTTGGGGTCGATGACGTTGCCGAGCGACTTGGACATCTTGCGGCCCTGGCCATCGAGTGTGAAGCCCTGAGAGACGACCGCCTTGTACGGAGCATGGCCGTTGGCACCCACCGAGGTGAGCAGCGAGCTCTGGAACCAACCGCGGTGCTGGTCGGATCCCTCGAGATACACGTCCGCCGGGTACTCAAGCTCGGGGCGATACTCGCAGACGGCCTTCCAGGAAACGCCGGAGTCCCACCACACATCGAGGATGTCCTTATCGGCCTTGAGGTGATGGCCGCCGCACTTGGGGCAGACGCAAGCCTCGCCCAGGTAGCTCTCGGGAGCGTCAGTAAACCAGGCGTCGGAGCCCTTCTCGTGGAAGAGCTTGATGACGGCGTCGAGCGTGGCG
>USEF01000044.1 GCA_900553475.1 uncultured Collinsella sp.
TGCCGACACCAGCGCGTCGCCGCCGACGCTTTGCAGCAGCTCGGCTACGTTGGCGTCGGGGTTCTGGCATAGGATGTCGAGCAGCTCGATAAAGTCGCGAATGACTTCACGCGGCGTCAGATGTGTGTCGGCTCCCACACGACCGAACTCGATCTTGAGGAAGTCCACCAAGTCGTTCTCGGTAAGCGTGGGCGTCCAGCCAAAGTAGCCGGCGTGAATTTGCATGAGTTTTTCGATGAGCACCAGCAGCTCCTCGTAGGTGAGTGGCTGCAGACGGATGATGGGCGCGAGCATGTCCTTAAGGTCCTCGCGTGCAAAGCGGCCTTGAGCGAGTCGGCTGCGCAGGGCCTCGTAGGAGAACACGCCGCGGCGGCGGTCTTCGATGGAGGTTGGCGTGCCGCCCATGATCATGCCCAGGTACTGCGCCTTGCCCTGGAGTGTGTCGTTGTACATGGTCAGGATCTTCTCGTAGTTGTACTGGCGCGTGATCGCGTTGGGAATCTTATACAGATTCACGAGCTCGTCGATGAGCACCAACATACCCTTGTAGCCGCTGCAGACCAAAAAACGCGCGATGAGCTTAACGTAGTCGTACCAGTCGTCATCGCTGATGATGGTCGAGGAGCCCAGCTCGGCGCGAGCCTCGCTCTTGGTACGGTATTCGCCGCGGATCCATTTGGTCACGCGGCTCATGGCTTCTTCGTCGCCCTCGGATACGGCCGTGCGATAGCGGCGGAGCATGCGGGTGAAGTCGAAGCCGTGGACCATTTCCTCGAGCGGGGCCAGTTGGGCATTGACGACCGACTCGTCGACGTCGGCGTACGAGGCGACCCAGCGATCAAGAATAAGGTTGAGCGCACCGCCCTCGGGGCGCGTCTTGGTCGATATATTGCGTATGAGCTCGCGGTAGGTGGCAAGGCCCTGCCCCTGCCCGCCCTGCAGACGGCGCTCGGGGGATAAGTCTGCATCGGCGACGACGAATCCCTCGCCCATGGCATGCGTTCGGATGGTTTGGAGCAAAAAGCTCTTGCCGGCGCCGTAGCGACCGACCAGGAAGCGGAAGCTCGCCCCACCGTCGGCGATGAGACTCAGATCGGTGAGCAGGGCGCGGATCTCGACCTCGCGCCCTACGGTAATGTAGGGAAGGCCGATGCGCGGGACCACGCCGCCCTTGAGCGAGTTGAGAATGACGGCAGCGACGCGCTTGGGCACGCGGGGTGCTGCGGATGCGGTATCACTCATGGTCTAGGTATCCTCTCACGTCTGCTTCGTAGTCCTCAATAATCTGCGGCCCTGCCGCGCTAAATTCAATTACGGTGTCGCCTACCAGGTCAAAGAGCGCCTCGTTGATGGTATCGACGAGCATGTCCTCGCTCTGCCCCGATTGCGCTACCGCCGATTCCGCCTGTACTGCGTTGTGCTCGAGCAGCGCGCGGAGATAAGCGTCTGCGGCGGGCGCGAGTTCGTTCGTTGCGTCAGCGGGCGCAGCGGCTGCGAACGCTGACGTTGACGCGAGAAGCGGTGCCACGACACCAAACTGTTCGGTGGATATGGTCGGCTCGTCGGCCTCGTCCTGCCGAATGGGTGCCGCGACCGCCTCGACAATCGCGTCGGCTACGGGCTCGGCTTCCGGTTGCCCTGAGTCCGCTGCCTCAGCTTCTGCGGACGCGCCGTCTTCGCGTTCCTCATCGATCAAAAGCGCTTCGCGCGTTTGCGCAGCGGCGTTCCGAATGTGCCCCAGCTGACTCAGATCGATATCGATTTTGACGGGCTGGTGTGCGGCGTCCCACGAAAGCCATGCCACAATCTCGTCATCGATAATCTTGGCCAGATATTTGGGGACCTTTTCTTCCTTAAGGGGATGGGCGGGGTCCAGCGCCAGGCGCAGGCGTTGGTCGCAGGCGCGCATCATTTCACCGAGCTTGCTGCTCTTTTGCCTGCTGCCATGGATACGCATGCATTCCCAAAAGCCGTTTTGGCAACGGTAGATATGGATAGGATCCAGGCGGTATTCGCAGTCCTCGTGGCGCTCGGGCGCAAAGAATACGGCCGAGGCAAACATGGTGTAGGGCATGGCCGTCTCCTCCCCAAATAAACTCGCCACGATGCCGGTCTTTCGGTGCGTGTCATAGTAGCGCGCCATGCGGACATACACGGCGCATGCCACGTGGCGCAGATCGCGGTGGTGGCTGCGGTCGAGCCGCGAGTTACTTAGGTTGTACGTGGAGAGGGCGTTGATGGCGGCCATGAGTCGCTCCTCGCGCACCTCATCGGGCGGAAGGGGGAGCGTGGGCTCGGAGGTTTTGCGACGCTTAGGGGTCTGGCCGGGCGGTGCCGGTGCTGGTATAAGGTCTCGTGCCGCGCGCCGCAGCTCGATAAGGGCGTTATCGAACATGACGGTTTTAGAGTCACGAAGCAGCTTGGGGTCGAGCCCGTGGAACACGGCGTAATCCTGCAGCCACACGCGCGCAAACCGGTCGATGCCGGGCTCAAAGGCGCGGTAGGCATCCCAAAAGGCCTTGATCTTGTTAAAACCATCGAGCGGATTATCTACGCCAATGCCGCAAATCAGCTCATAGAGATACAGAAAGGCAAAGGACGTAGACGTTTTCTCGACGGTTCCGCGGCGCACCTGAGCGCGCCAGGTAAAGTAGCCGCGCAGCTGCCGATCGCTCATGGCATTGTAGGTGGGAAAGTACGACTTAAAGGTGCCGTTGTAGGGACAGTCATCCTCAAAGTCGGCCATCAGTAGGCCCTGGCGGTAAAAAAGCTCGGCTTCCGAAAGCCAGCGGCCCGCACCGCCCTTGGGGTCTTCTTGCCAACGCGATATCTCACGCATCTTGCGGTACTGGTCGGGGAGGAAATTTTGCATCTGTCGGCCGGTTTTGAGAATCGGCTCGTCTGCGTAGATTTCGTTTGAGAAGCGGGCGGACTGATGGGTCCGGGCCTCGGCCATAATGCGCTCGATGAGCATCTTGATGTCCTGGTCGGCCACCGCTCCTCCTCTCGAACGCAGCTACGGTGACCTCATATCATAGCACAGCATCAAACAGATGTTCGAGATACTGCTGCGTTGATAGATTTAGAACAGGAGGGCGTAGATGACGGCGATGACGACGGAGGGAAGCATATTGGCCGTGCGGAAGGTCTGAGGACGGATGAGGTTGACGCCGACGCAGAAGATGAGCATGGAGCCTACGAGCGAAAGGCTGTTGAGGGCTGCTGTGGTCATGATGGGGGAGAGCGCGCCGGCAAACAGCGTAATCGTCCCCTGGAACACGGCGACGGGCAGGGCGGAGAAAATACAGCCGCGTCCAAGCGAGGCCGTCATGGTGCAGACGATGATGCAGTCCAGCGCTCCCTTGAGGGCGAGCGTGGACCAGTCGCCGAGCAGGCCGTCTTGGATTGATCCCACGATAGCCATGGCACCGATGCAGACGGTGAGTGAAGTCGAGACAAAAGCGTTGGTGAACTCGTTATCGCCCTCACTGCCAGTCTTGCGCTTGAGCCATTCGCCAAGGTTCTCGATGGCGGCTTCCAAGTTGACGGCCTCGCCGATGAGCGAGCCGAGGGCGAACGAGACGATGAGCATGGTGGTACCGGTGGTCGCTAGTGCCTTTCCATCGATGATGAGCATCTTTTGCATGGTGCCGCCAAGGCCGATAAACAGGACGCACAGCCCCGATGCTTTCATGAGCGTGTCTTGGATGCGCGGTGTAATGAAGCGACCGCCCGCTAATCCCAAAAGACCGCCCGCAATCAAAAGCACAACGTTGATGATTGTTCCCAAGCCCGGCATGAGCCCTCCCGTATTGATGCCAACGTGGCAATCGTAGCAGAGTGGAATGCGAGGTACATCGCGACTCATCTAATACGTTATATAAGTGGCATTAGCAACGACGCGCAGCATTTAAGCCTCAGGTGCTTGTCGGGACATAGGGATAGTATTCAAAGCGCAGTGTCATAAGCCGCTGTGGGGATTCAATAGCCGCGGCAATGATATTGGCATCGCGGGCACGATCAAACCCTTCGAGTTCGATCTGATACGAGACGTCTTGCATAATGTCCAGACGTCGCCAGGCTAGGAGTGTGTCACCATCGAATTCCAAGGTCTTGCCTCCGTCTGGAGCAACGGCGTATAAACGCAGCTTGGCGGTGGTTGCAGGGTCGACAACCGTGACCTTTTTAATTTCGTTTCGAGTATTCTTGGCGCCCAACAAGGTGAGCAGTGTTGGGGCCACGACCTCGCCCGATGGCAAAAAGACGACTTCGATGGATTCAGGAAATGCGATGATAGCCGACTTGCGGACGGGCTGATTGGCGGCGGCAACTTCGATGTTCGCAGCGTCGATGACCTCCGTGTGGTCGAGCGCGGCAAGCACGCAGCAGTTACCTTCATCGATCTCTTGAGGATCAGCAAGCCCCAGACTGTCCGCGAACTCGGGATCGTTTGGATCGGCAGCGGGCTCATTCGGCGCTTCGAAAGAAGCTGGGACGCTGTTTGTCGGCGACGGCGTGTCGCCCGCACCTGCTTCTTTGTCCGCGCTCTCTTCTTGTATGGTTGCGTTGATGGGTTCGTCGTTTGGGGGGAGCGTCTTGGCGTCAAACGCGGAGGGGAGAATTCCGATGGCTCCGGATCCGTTCCACTCCATTTCGAGAAGCGCCGGGTCGGCAAGAATGCGTTGCCTGCTTTGCGCGCGGGCATCGATTTCAATATGGCCTGCCTCTATCCCTCGTGTAAGGCTGAGTGATCCGGCTGGCTTCTCGAAATGAGCGTCTGTGTCTTTGGTACTGACGGCGTAGAACAGCAGGGACGCTTCTCCCGCCGCGATGGCATCGGTACCGGCTTTGGTCAGCCGCAACGATGCCGTGAATGAGAGGGTGGGCTGCGTGTCGTCTGCATTCGCGGCGGCGCAGCCCAGACATATACCGCCTCCTTTCTCAAAAAACGTACCGTCGAAGGCGACCTTCGCTCCGTTCGCCGAGTCATCGACCGAAGCGATGTCGATGCGCAGCTCTAAATTGCATGGATCGCCATCTGCATCGAGCACAACCGAGCGCCACGTGCAGACGGCGCACCCCGCCTGGGAGCCGTTTGCCTTGTTCGAACGATTGATATCCACGACTATCGAGCCGTCCGTATTACGACGAAGGCATCCCGAGGTTGAGATTGCGGCCTGTGCGATCGAAAAACGCTTGCACGCAATGGCGCTCGACGGATTTGGTGCGGAGCTTAGGGCCGCTGGTAAGGAGTCTGCCATGACAGGAGTCGCCCAAGCGGCGACAGGCGTTCCGGTTGCGAGCGCGCCGCAGAGTGCGACGACGGGCAAAAGGTTCTTCGATGCCATGGGGTCTCCTTAGCTAATTTAGTGCGGCCTGTTCATGTTTTGTTTCTGGCTGTGTTTGATGTGCAGACCGAGGCCGGCGGTTCCCGCGCCTGCTGCCAAGAGCCATCGTTTGTCGCCTGTCTGCGCCAACGGTTCCTCGCGGTCGCTGCGGTCGAGCTCCGAGAGGTCGACCGTCACTTGCGTGGCGGCCTGCGCCTGTTCTTGCTGGGCAAAGGCCATGGCTGGCCCAAACGCTAGGATGCTGACGGCGGCGGCCAGGGCGACGGCCTTATGCCGTGTGCGCACCGGGCTCGACCGTCCAGGTGATCGTTGCAACCTGATCGCCTTCGCCGGTTACGCGGAAGATGTCGCGCGTGACGCGGGCGACGTTTCCGCTTGTCTTGAGCTTAATTTTGTCCGTGCCACCGGCAATGCCCTGGTAGCCCATGTCGAAGGCTGCATTCTTGGAAAGATCGAGGCCCGTTCCCTGCATTGCGGCGCTGGCGTTCTGGAGCGCGCCGTCGGGGCCGACCTTAAAGTCGATGGAGTTCTGCGCGGTTCCGGCCTTGGCGTCGGCGGCAATGGTCCAGGTGTTCATGGCGTCGATCTTCATGTTGGTGACATGGATGCCGTAGGCCGAATGATTGTCGATGGTGGTCGCGTCTTCTGAGGGGCCCTGAAGCGTGCCGTCGGCCTTGGCGACGAAGGGAATAACCGTCGGAACTTTGAACTCAACGTTGTCGATCTCGGTCCTGACCATTACCTTCGTGGTTCCAACGCGCCCGGCTGCCATAGCTGGCGTCGGGGCGGCGCCCATTGCGAGCGCGAGCGCGAGCCCTGCGCCCACGGCGAGCGCTCTGGCTCCGTTCATGTTCCTGGTGATGTCCATGGTCGTTCCTTTCTATTCGCCGCGGGCCGTCCCCGCGATGATTGGACGAATGCTGGTGAATTGCGTGCGGTGCCGCGTCGGCCGGAAAAGCTAGTTCTCGGCTTGCTCAACCCGCACTTTGACGCGCGTCGGATTGCCGTGGGTGTCGTAGGTCTTGGCATCGAGTGCCTGAATCTCGATATATGCCTCGCCTTCTTGGATATCGCCGGCGGGGCAGGTCTCAACTGTCTTGCCGGCTTCGACCACACCGGACTCATAGATGGTCTCGTCGTTTTGAATCACGCGGAAGCGCTGGGGAAACTTGTTGTCTTGGACGTTTTGCACGTTGACGCGCAACTTGCCGCCTTCCTGCAACTGTGCGACCGGCGCGACCGAGATCGTCATCATGTTGTCGCGGACGATGGCGTCGAGCTCATCCTGGATTTCTTGGCGTGATTTACCCTCTGCCGTCGTGACCGAGGCGCCCGCTTCGGGCACGGGCTGCGACTGCCAGGCGTATAACCCTACGGCGATGAGGGCGCAGACGATAGCCAGGCAGACAACGACGAGTTTCTTGCGACGCCCCAGTCCTGCAAGGCGGGGCGGCTTCTTCGTACTCATGCGGCGTCCTTGGTGGTGTAGACGCGTGCGAACGTGGACGGGTCCGCTCCAAAGAGCATGTGAAGCATCAGGCGGCGCGAGTAGATGAGCTCGTCGAAGTCATGAGGGAGCTCGATGTTGTGGATACGCGCGATGTGGTGGGCGAGCGCCGAGAACAACTCGGGGTCGCAGATAACATCGGTGGTGACGTGGTAGACCGCCGTATCGGGAAACGCCTCTTCGTCGAAAGGCAGGAGATAGGGATCGTCGTCGACCTCGATGGCGACGCCGTACTGGGGCCAGTAATATGCCATGGGAACCTCCCTGCTTCTGGGGCCAAAACTTCCATTGGTTTTGGCTGTCGATGCCGACCGTATCAGTCGCTACTTGACCAATTTCTGACCAAATGCTTGACGGATTGACATCTCCGCAGGTAAAAGATGGCAAAAATAACTTCAACTTTTTTCGAGCGACAATTGCGTGGTCGCTGGCGGTAAAGCGACATGTGTCAAAAGCATCGTCTGCCGAGGAAACCTTGCCACTCGCCGAATTGCACGAACGTAAAAATCGCCAATTATGGAGACGGTCTCGAACACGTCGACAAAACGATGCGGTAACATCTCCCTGCAAACACTGTAGTTAGCTAAAGGGGGAGTTCGCGTGTCTGCAACCATCAAACCCTTCACCGACGAGCTCGAGGAGTATGGTCGCGATGAGTCTCGCGCATCGGGAGAGGCCTCGAGCATCTCGTTTCCGACAACGGAGGACGAGGTCCGCGCCATTTTGAAAAAGCTCCATGCCGAGCGTGTCCCGGTGACGGTTCAGGGCGCCCGGACCGGTCTTGCCGCCGGCGCCGTGCCTCATGGCGGTCACATTCTCAATACTTCCCGCATGAATCGCTACCTAGGCATTCGCCGCGATGAGCAGGGCCGCTTTCTTTTGCGTGTGGCGCCCGGCGTCGTGTTGTCTGAGCTGCGCAAGCAACTGGGCAAGAAAGTGCTGCCGACTGCCGGCTGGGACCAGGCATCGCTTGAGGCCTACGAGGAGTTCCAGGAAGCCCCCGAGCAATTCTTTCCTACCGATCCCACCGAGGCATCTGCCTGCCTGGGCGGTATGGCGGCATGCAACGCTTCCGGCGCCCGTAGCTACGCTTACGGCCCCATGCGCCCTCACGTCACGGGCCTTCATGTCGCGCTGGCCGATGGCGACCTGCTCGAGCTTCACCGTGGCGAGGTTTTTGCACAGGGTCGTCGCCTTTCGCTCGTCACGGTGCAGGGCCGCACGCTCGAGCTCGACCTTCCCGACTACACCATGCCCAAGACCAAAAATGCTTCGGGCTATTTCGTTGCTGACGATATGGATGCCATCGATCTGTTTATCGGTGCGTGTGGCACACTCGGCGTCATCACCGAGCTCGAGATTGCTCTGCAGGCGGCGCCTGCGGTCGTTTGGGGTGTGAGCTGCTTCTTTGACAGCGAAGACAAGGCCGTGTCCTTCACCGATTCTGTGCGCCCCGTCCTGTCCCACGCGGCTGCCATCGAATATTTCGATGCGGGCGCCCTGGATATCCTGCGTCGTCAGCGTGAGCAGTCGACCGCGTTCGCCTCGCTGCCGGCGCTCGACAAAGACGCCAAGGTCTGTGTCTACGTGGAGCTCGACTGCGACGACGAAGCCCAGGCGACTGAGGAACTGTATCACTTGGGGTGGGTACTGGAACTTGCGGGCGGCAGCGACGATGCGACATGGGTCGCGCGCACCGAGGTCGATCGCGAGTGTCAGCGATCCTTCCGCCATGCGGTGCCCGAGAGCGTCAACATGCTCATCGACGAGCGTCGCCGCACGGATCCCACCATCACCAAACTGGGCTCGGACATGTCGGTGCCCAACGCACACTTGGTCGATGTCATCGCCCTTTATCGCCGCACGTTGGCCGAAAGTGGGCTTGAATCTGCCGCCTGGGGGCACATCGGTAACAACCATCTGCATGTGAACATTCTGCCGCGCGATACGCAGGATTACCGCCGCGGCGGAGAGCTCTTTGCCCAGTGGGCTTCCGAGGTCACGGCCATGGGCGGCGCCGTCTCCGCCGAACACGGCGTCGGCAAGATCAAGGCGGGCTTCTTGGAGACGATGTACGGTCACGAGGCCATGGTCGAGTCGGCGCGGCTCAAGCTCCAGCTCGATCCTGCCGGGCAGCTGGGCCGTGGCAACCTGTTTTCGGAGAAGCTCTTGGATGAGCTCGTCCAGAAAGGGGGCGCGTGAAGATGAGCGATTTCCATATGGTGGTGTGCGTCAAGGCGGTGCCGGGCAGCACCGAGGTCAAGATGGACCCCAAGACCAATACCATCGTGCGCGATGGCAAGCAGGCGGTCATTAATCCCTTTGACGCGAGCGCTTTGGAATGCGCGCTGGCGCTGAAGGACGACTTTATCGGCTTTGGCATGGACGTGCGCGTAACGGTGGTGTCGATGGGCATCCCCGCGACTGAATCGCTATTGCGCGACTGCATCGCCCGAGGCGCCGATGACGCGCTGCTGCTAACCGATCGCGCCTTTGCAGGTGCCGATACCCTGGCAACCACCTATGCCCTCAAGTGCGGCATCGAGGCGCTCGACGAGGACTTCGACCTGCTCATCTGCGGCAAGATGGCGGTGGACGGCGATACGGCCCAGATTGGTCCCGAGCTTGCCGGTGCCTTTGAGATTCCCTGCGTGACCGACGTGAGCTGCGTGCAGAGCGCAGGCTTTACGACCTGTGGTTCACTGGCGCTTGTTCACGGCTGCGATGCCGGCGAGGAGACGGTCTATCTTGAGATGCCGTGCGCGATGACGACCGCCAAGGAGATTGGCCAACTGCGCATGCCGAGCATTGCCGGTATTCGTGCGGCCGAGGAGGCGGACGTGCGCGTGGTCAACGCTGCTGACGTGAACGCCGACCCCGCGCGCTGCGGCCTTGCCGGCTCGCCGACGCAGGTCGTGCGATCGTTTGTGCCCGATCGCGACCAAACGTGCGAGGCCGTTGACGGAACGGCGTCCGAGCAGGCGGCAAAACTTGCCAAGATTATCGAGGGGATGGCGTAGATGAGCGGACTGATTATCGATAGCGAAGCCTGTATCGGCTGCGGTCGCTGCGTTCGCGCCTGTGCTTCGGGCGGCATCGTAGTGGAAGGCGAGCGGCTCAACCGTTGCGCCCGCGTAACCGACGGCTGCATCCTATGCGGTGGGTGCGTCGACGCTTGCCCCGTCAATGCCATTTCGATCGAGCGCGACGAGGCCGCCGGCGCGGTGGACCTTGATGCATATCGAGACATTTGGGTATTCGTTCAGACCGACGAGCACGATGTCGTGGCCCCGGTGGCCTACGAGCTCATGGGCAAGGGGCGCGAGCTTGCCGATGCCCGTGGTTGCCGTCTGGCGGCACTGGTCGGTATGGGCCCCGAGGGTTCTCTCGGTGACCTGGAGCATCTGGTTTGCACCGGTGCAGACGAGGTCCTGGTCTGTCGCGACGAGCGCCTGCGCCAGAACGACGCGGGGGTCTACGCCCGGCTGATCTGTGATTTGGTGGCAGAGCACAAGCCCGAGGCCATTCTGTACGGTGCGACCGCCTTTGGCCGTGAACTGGCACCCGGCGTTGCCGTGCGTTTGCAGACGGGCCTTACGGCTGACTGCACCGTACTTTCGATGGATACGGAGACGGGCCTGCTGCAGCAGACGCGCCCGGCGTTTGGCGGCAACTTGATGGCCACCATCATTTGCCCCAACCACCGTCCTCAGATGGCAACGGTGCGCCCCGGCATCTTTAAGGCGCCCGAGTTTGACTACAGCCGCTCTGGCACGATTACCCAGGTATTCCTTGCGGAAGACGCCAAGGCTCGTGTCGAGATTTCGATTCCCGCCGAGGAGTGGGGACAGCAGGCTTCGATCGCCGATGCCGAGCGCCTGGTCGTGGTGGGTCGCGGCATTGGTTCCAAGAAAAACCTGCCGCTGATGCGAAGGCTC
>USEF01000045.1 GCA_900553475.1 uncultured Collinsella sp.
TCATGCCTTGGATGATGGGCTTGCCAAAGCTCACGACGTCGTCGTTATAGATGGCGGTTCGGGCTGCGAGGAGGCAGTCGGTAAAGCCCATATGGGTCTTGCCAAAGAGCTTGACGGCAAGGGCGACAACGGTGGGCTCGTCGACCATGACGTCATCGAGCAGCCTTTTCATGGCCGCAGCAATCTCAACGCGGGGAACCTTATAGACGTCGCGCAGCGTGACCACGACGCGCGTGATGATTTCGGGATAGACACGAGCGGTGCGCGTGGCGATGACCTTGGCGGCGCGCGGTGACAGGACTTCGTCGTCGTCAAGCAGGTAGCGTAGGATGACGGTCTCGTCGATGATGGTGCTACTCATGGATATCTACTTCCTCGGGACCCAAAATCGAATCGTCGCTTTCTGTGGCAAGGTATTCAATCCAGGCATTGCGCTCCTCGGAGCGGCGATTGGGGTCACCGTATGCTTTGAGCGATCCATAGGCGGCGGTGCCGTCCTTTGAGCGCACGGCGACCGGCTGAAAGGGGAGCTTGCGCATCAAAATGCTCTGCGCGACAAATAGACGGACGGCCTCGGCGAGCGATGTGCCCATGGCGTCGTAGAGATGTTCGGCATGCTGCTTGTCTTCCTCGCGAATGCGCACCTGCAGGATGGCTCGTTTTTGAGTCGATGACATCACTGGCCCCCTTAATGAGCGTGCAATATAGTCGGTCAAATGCGGCATGTGCCGATACTTGAGCATCTTATAACGATTACTTTATTTCGCTCAAGTAAATAACCATTAACTTGAATACAAGCGTAGTACATCTAAAATGAGAGCGCGTAAAAATCTCTGAGGCGTACGCATGTAATACACTCACCTTTATAGCTTCTAGAGAATAATTCCAACCTGCCAAAACCCCTGCAATACACCCGTATTGCAGGGCCTATGCTCAAGTTTGCCCCCTGCAACTGCGTATATTTAACCTGTATATCGTTGGAGGAATTCTATCGAAGTGCCTGTTTCGCCGCATGCACTCGATACGCCGATGCCGGACCACGGGCGGTCCGGGGCAACGTCGGCAGGGTCTCTCCGGCATGGGATTCAGGAGGGAGTGAACAACATGGGCAATAAACGAGTCGTGGCTGATTCTTCACGCTGCATTGGGTGCCAAACCTGTATGGCGGCGTGCATCGAGGCACACGATATTCCCGGCAACATCGCCGCACCTCGCTTGCGCGTAACGCGCACCTACGAGATTTCCGCGCCGGTGGCATGTCACCACTGCGAGGACGCTCCGTGCGCCAAGGCCTGCCCCACGGGTGCCTTGTTCTTTGATCCAAAGAACCATCGCATCGGCGTCAACGAGGACAACTGCATCGGCTGCAAGAGCTGCGTCATGGCCTGCCCCTTTGGCGCCGTGAGTGTGGCGACCACGCAGGTCCCCGTCTTGATGGGCGACGTGCGCGTGGGTTCGCAGACCAAGAGCTTCGTGCTCAAGTGCGACCTGTGCGTGGACCGTCCCGGCGGTCCGGCGTGTGCCGAGGCGTGCCCGACCAAGGGCCTCACCTTGGTAGACGAGGAGCGCCTGGCAGAACTGACTGCCGAGCGTGCCCGCGCCACCATCGAAAACGAGGCGTAGCCGGGCGGCCATACAGGCCCAACGATTGTCAAATACGTACCGATTAATCGGTAGCAGAGAAAGGAAGGAGGGTGTCATGGAGAAGCATAAAGTGATCTGCCCGTACTGCGGCGCCGGTTGCCAGTTTAACCTCCTGGTCCAAAACGGCCAGGTCGTGGGCACCGAACCGCTCAACGGCATCACCAACCAGAGCGAGCTGTGCCTTAAGGGCATGAGCGGCTACGACTTCATCAACGACACCAAGATCTTGACTCCTCGCGTACTGCACCCGATGATCCGCCGCACTAAGGGCGCGGATCTTGAGCGCGTAAGCTGGGACGAGGCACTGGATTTCACCGCATCTAAGATGCAGGCCATAATTGACGAATATGGTCCTAACGCTGTCATGACCACCGGCTCTTCGCGAGGCGGCGGCAATGAGGCGAACTACGTCATGCAGAAGTTTACGCGTGCGTGCATCGGCACCCACAGCGTGGACAACTGCGCCCGTACTTGACACGGCCCTACTGTCCTCGGTCTGATGGACACGGTTGGTTCAGGTTGCATGTCATGCTCCATCCCCGGTATGGAGGATGCGGGCTGCATTTTCCTCTTCGGCTATAACCCTGCCGATTCGCATCCCATCGTCGCAAGGCGTATCGTGCGAGCCAAAGAAAAGGGTTGCAAGATCATCGTCGCCGATCCGCGCCATATCGAAACCGCGCGTATCGCCGATCTCTACCTTCCGATCAAGAACGGTTGCAACGTTGCGTTCCTCAACGCCTTTGCCAACTGCTTGGTCAACGATGGCCTCTACGACAAGGAATTCGTCGCCGAGCACACGAACGGCTTTGACGAGTGGTGGGAGACCATCAAGAACTACACTCCCGAATCCGTACAGGACATCACGGGTGTCGAGCCCGCGTTGATCCACCAAGCTGCCGAGATGTACGCCACGGCGAAGCCCTCTGCCATCATTGGCTGGGGCATGGGCGTATGCCAGCAGAAGCAGAACCTGAAGACGGTGCACACCATCGCCTCCATCGCCTGCGTTGCCGGCCAGATCGGCAAACCCAATTCCGGCCTCGCGCCCGTGCGTGGTCAGAACAACGTCCAGGGCTCCTGCGATATGGGCATGCTGCCCAACCTGTACCCTGGCTACCAGAAGGTCACCGACCCGGCTGTGCGTGCCAAGTTTGCCAAGGCTTGGGGCGTGCCCGAGGAAAAGCTCCCGCTCGAGGAGGGCTACAAGCTCACCGACCTGGGCCACCTGGTCGACGAGGGCAAGGTGCACTGCTTCTACAACTACGGCGAGGACCCGGTGCAGACCGAGCCCGATTCGGCCGGTATGCGCAAGACGCTCTCCGAGCTGGATCTGTTCATTTGCCAGGACATCTTTATGACGCAGACGACCATGCTCGCCGACGTCATCCTGCCTGCCACCTCTTGGGGCGAGCACGAGGGTGTCTTTACCGCATCCGACCGTAGCTTCCAGCACTTTGACGCGGCCGTTCCGCCCAAGGGCGAGTGCCGTCACGACTGGGAGATCTTCGCGGACCTGTCTACGCGTATGGGTTACCCCATGCACTACGACAACACCGAGCAGATCTGGAACGAGTGCATCAGCCTGTGCCCCAACTTTGTGGGCGCAACCTACGAGAAGATGGCTCCCGAGGGCGGTTACGCCCAGTGGCCGGTCAAGAGCACCGATGTGAACGACCACGGTACGCCCGACATGTTCGCTGGTGGCAAGTTCACCACCAAGGACGGCCGCGCCAACCTGATGGCGCACGACTGGGAGGCGCCCTCCGAGCTTCCCGACGATGAGTACCCGCTCATTCTGTGCACCGTTCGCGAGGTCGGTCACTACAGCTGCCGCTCGATGACTGGCAACTGCAAGACGCTGGCGCTGCTCGCCGACGAGCCCGGCTTTGTCCGCATGAATCCCGCGGACGCCGAGGTACGCGGCATCAAGAACGGCGACATCGTCTCGATTCACAGCCGCCGTGGCCAGGTATACAGCCGCGCCGACGTGAGCGACCGCATCAACAAGGGCACGGTCTATATGACCTACCAGTGGTGGATCGGCAAGTGCAACGAGCTGACCATTCACAAGGTCGACCCGGTCTCGCATACGCCCGAGGACAAGTTCTCCGCCTGCCAGGTCGACGCTATCGCCGACCAGGTCTGGGCTGAGGGCGAGGTGGAGCGTCAGTACACCGAGCTCAAGCAGGCTCTGGTGGACGCCGCCGCTCCCCAGGACGTTGAGCCCGGCGCCGCCAAGTTCGATGACGAGACGCACGTGAACCAAATCGTGTAGTCCCGTTCTCGTTGGCTTTTTGGGCCGGGCGTCCCGTACGTTCGGGAGCCCGGCCCGTTATTTTGAAAGGAAGTGGGGATGAACCGCTTCATCGACATCAACCCGGAGAGGTGCATCGGCTGCGGAACATGCCAGTCCGCCTGTGCCGACGCCCACCGGATGCAGGGTCTTCAGGATACGCCGCGCTTGGCGCTCGTGAAGACCGGCGGTATTTCGGCCGCCCTTGCCTGCCACCATTGCGAGGGTGCCCCCTGCGCCGAGGTTTGCCCGGTGAATGCCATCGAGCACGATGGCGATCGCATCCACGTCAAGGAGCAGGAGTGCATCGGGTGCAGGCTGTGCGCCATCGCGTGCCCCTTCGGAGCCATCCATCCCGATGGCACGTCTATCGCCGGTGTCGCAGGCATGTGCGACCCGACGCCTTCGTATCCTAAGTCCCTGAGCAGCCTGCTTACGTGGGCTCCTGGTCAGTACACCTGCGCTGTCAAGTGCGACCTGTGCGCATTCGATCCGGACGGCCCGCATTGTGTGGCGGCGTGCCCTACCAAGGCGCTGACCGTCATGGGTGGCGCGGCCGATCGCGAGCTCGACGAGGCCAAGCGCCTGCGCTCGATCGAAAACGGTCCGGTCGTCGACGTTACCGCTGTGGCCCAGGGCCTGTCCGAGAAAGCAGAAGGGAGCGTAAACAATGGATAGCATGACGCTGTTTATCGCATCGCTTGCCGTCTCGTGCATCGGTGCGCTCGCCTCGGTTCTGCTGATCAAGGCCGATAACGCCGCCAAGACCGCCGGCTGCCTAATCGGCGCCGTCGCCGCGGTGCTTTCGTTTGTGGCCGGTATCCAGGCCGTGCTGGGCGATGTCACGTCGGTCGACACCATCGTGTTCTTCCCGTTTGCCCATTTCCAGCTGCTGCTCAACCAGCTGTCCGGCCTGTTCGTGGCGCTCATCTCGGTGCTCGCGTTTGCCGGCTCGATCTACGGTCTCAACTACTTTGATGAGTACCCGGGCAAAAAGGGCCGCGCCGGCTTCTTCTTTAACACCTTTGTGGCGTCCATGATGCTCGTCATCACCGCCGACAACGTGTTTTGGTTCCTGGTCGCCTTTGAGCTCATGTCGCTGACCTCGTACTTCCTGGTCGTGATCGAGGAGAACGAGAACTCCATCCATGGCGGTTGGCTCTACTTTGTGATCGCGCACGTGGGCTTTGTGCTCATCATGGCGAGCTTCCTCACCATGACCAACTTCGCCGGTGGCTCGTTTGCCTTTGCGGATTTCCGCGCTACGCAGTTTAGCCCCGCGGTCGCATCCGTGTGCTTTGTGCTCGCCTTCTTTGGCTTTGGCGCCAAGGCCGGTATCATCCCGCTGCACGGCTGGCTGCCCAAGGCGCATCCCGAGGCGCCGTCCAACGTGTCGGCCCTCATGTCCGGCGGCATGATCAAGATCGGTATCTTCGGCATCCTCAAGGTGGGCCTCGACCTGCTCTCCGCCTCGGGCGTTCAGGTCTGGTGGGGCCTTATGGTCATGGTCTTCGGTGCGATCTCGTCGGTCCTCGGCGTGGCCTTCGCCCTGCAGGAGCATGACATCAAGCGCCTGCTGGCCTATCACTCCGTCGAGAACATCGGCATCATTCTGCTCGGCGTCGGCGCCTCCATGGCCGCTATGGCGCTCAACTCGGTCGGCATCGCCGTCCTGGCTCTGATGGCCGCCCTCTACCACACGTTTAACCACGCGATGTTTAAGGGCGAGCTGTTCTTGGGCGCCGGTGCGCTGCTGTACTCCACGGGTACGCGCAATATGGAGAAGATGGGCGGCCTGTTCCGCCGTATGCCGGCAACGGCCATCTGCTTCCTCGTTGGCGCGCTTGCCATCTCGGCCATCCCGCCCTTCAACGGCTTTGTGTCCGAGTGGTTTACCTACCAGTCGCTGTTTAACGCCGCCATGCAGGGCGACAAGGCCGTCATGATTGTGGCCGTGTTCGCTGCCGTCGCGCTTGCCATTACCGGCGCTCTGGCTGTCACGTGCTTCGTCAAGGCCTATGGCGTCTCCTTTGCCTCCGCGCCCCGCTCCGAGGCCGCGGCTAATGCCAAGGAGGTTCCCGCCCCCATGGTGTTTGCGCAGGGCCTGCTCGCGGCCATCTGCATCGTGCTGGGCATTGGCGCTCCCGTGATCGCGCCCGTGCTGGTCGATGTCGCCGCGTCCGTGCTGCATCCGTACGGTGGCGTATTTGCCGCCGAGGGCATGGAGCTCATGAACCAATACTCCGGCGCTGCCACCTCCACGCCCGCGATCGCTATTGCGCTCGTGGTGCTCGTCGGCCTTGCCTGCGGCTATCGCAAGCTCAAGACCGTCGGCAAGGTGCAGAAGTCCCAGCCGTGGGCATGCGGCTATGCTCCCAACGAGCATATGCCCGTCGTGGCCACGACCTTTGCCTCCGAGGTGTCCTGGTTTATGCAGCCGCTCTACACGCTGCGTGACCGCTGCACGGCCGTCTGCTGGTCCATCGCGCACTTCTTCCAGAAGCTCACCGGTGTGGCCGAGGCTGTGGAGCCCGTACCCGACAAGGTTCTCGTCGATGCCCCGCATAAGGGTGTCGAGAAGCTCGCCGACCTCGCGACTAAGCTCGAGGGCGGCAACTACAGCATCTATATCTGCTACATCGTCGCTGCACTCGTGGTGTTCCTCGTGCTCGCCGTGCAAATGGGTTAAGGAGGGGAGAGCATGAACAACATCGTACTTGCCGTTCTGCAGGGCGTGGTCGTTATGGCCGTCGCGCCGTTCTTCTCCGGTCTCGGTCGCGTGATCCGCGCCAAGATGCACAACCGTCGCGGCCCCAGCATCATGCAGGACTACCGCGACCTGGCCAAGCTCTTTGCGCGCCCCGAGTCTCAGAGCGAGGATGCGAGCTTTGCGCTGCGCATCATGCCGCCGCTGTTCTTCGCCGTCGCCTTTATGCTCGCGATGGGCCTGCCGCTCTTTACGGCACAAAGCCCCATCCCGGTCTTTGGTGACGCCATCACCATCATGTACAGCCTGGCGCTCGCCCGCTTCTTCTTCGCCCTCTGCGGTGTGGATTCGTCCAACGCCTACGCCGCGAGCTGCTCATGAGCGTGCTCATCGAGCCGTCTATGCTGCTTGCACTGTTTGCCGCCGCCCTGGTGTGCGGCTCCACCGACATCGCCACCATGGGTCAGCACATCATGACGGGCGCGATCGACGCGCCGGTCGCCGTGATCCTCGCCGGCATCGCCTTTGCGATTGCCTGCTACATGGAACTCGGCAAGCTGCCCTTTGATCAGGCCGAGGCCGAGCAGGAGCTCCAGGAAGGTCCGCTCGCCGAGCTTTCCGGCCCGTCGCTCGCCATGGCCAAACTGGCCATGTCCATGAAGCAGGTCCTGGTTGTCGCTTGGTTCTGCGCGATCTTCATCCCCTGGGGCGAGCCCGCGACCGTGGGCGCCGTCGCCGTTCTGGGCGCGGTCATCTTCCTTGTTAAGTGCCTTATCGACTTTGTCGTGTGCGGCGTGATCGAGAACTCCTGCTCGCGCTCGCGTTTTAAGGTGCTCGGCAATCAGACCTGGGCCGTCGTGGGCATCGCCGTTCTGGCGTTTGTCTTCGTGGTCGTCGGCGTGTAGGAGAAGGGAGAAACAATGTCATTTGCAGTCAGTCTGTCCCTTCTCGGCTTGGTCGCTATTGCGGCCCCGATGGTGGCCTCGGTGCTCGTCGCCCTGTTCCCCCGTCCATACGCCAAGTGGTTCAGCGTTTTGGGTGCCGCCGTCTCGACGGCCTGCACCATCGCCCTCGCCGCGAATTTCGCTGGCGCCGGCATGCCCGACACGCAGGTCCCCCTGATCTCGTTTGGGCAGACCCTCGTCATGGGATTCATCTTCGATCGCATGAGCACGCTGCTCGCGCCCGCCTTTGTGGGTATCGGCCTGCTTGTCGTGATCTATTCGATTCCCTATATGAGCGAGAATAACCGTGAGCATCCCGACGCGCCGCGTCGTCGCTTCTACGCGTACCTCGCGACCTTTATCGGTGCCATGGCCGGCCTCGTGTACAGCTCGACCCTTTTGGGCCAGCTCGTGTTCTTTGAGATCACGGGTGCGTGCTCTTGGGGCCTCATTAGCTACTACATGACGCCTACGGCCAAGAAGGCCGGCATGAAGGCCCTGATCATCACGCATATCGGTGCGCTCGGCCTGTATCTGGGCGCCGCCATCGTGTTTGCCCACACCGGCACCTTCGCCATTACTGCGATTGCCGGCCTCGACGCCAAGCTCAAGGCCATCGTCCTTTTGCTCGTGCTGTTTGCGGCCTGGGCCAAGTCTGCTCAGGTTCCCATGTACATGTGGCTGCCTTCGGCCATGGAGGCACCGACGCCTGTTTCGGCCTACCTGCATGGCGCCTCGATGGTCAAGGTCGGCGTGTGTGTGTTCGCGCGTGCACTCGTCTCTGCCGGCGAGATTCCCGAGATCGTGGGCTGGGTCGCCATTATCGACGCCATGGTCACCATGCTCTTTGGTTTCCTTATGTACCTGCCGCAAAAGGACATGAAGCGTCTGCTGGCTTTCTCCACGATTGCCCAGCTCTCCTATGTGTTCTTTGGTCTGGGCCTTTCGGTCTTTGGAAGCCAGCTGGCCTTTGATGGTGCCGTGTGCCACATCTTTAACCACGCCTTCGCCAAGACCCTGTTCTTCCTGATCGCCGGTTCGTTCTCCTTTACGATCGGCACGCGTATGCTGCCCAAGCTTCGCGGCATCGTAAAGAAGTACCCGATCTCGGGCGTGGGCTTTGGTGTCGCCGCGCTCGCCATTGCCGGCGTGCCGCCCATGAACACGTTCTTCTCGAAGTTCCAGATCATCGCCGGCGGCTTCTCTGTGGGCGCCGGCAACGTCGCGATCCTGGTGCTCGTGTGCATCATGGTCGCCGAGACCGTCGCCACCTTTGCCTGGTTCCTCAAGTGGATGGGCTATTGCCTGCCCGGAGAGCCGAGCGAAGAGGTCGCTGCGGGTGCCCCGCTTCCCCGCGCGATGGCGTTCGTGTTCATCGTGCTCATCATCATGGTCATCGTCAGCGGCCCGCTTTCGGCCAGCTGGATCGGTTAGGAGGTAGAACGACATGGGTTATTCGATCGTCAACATCCTTGGCGGCCTTCTGATCGTCACGTCCACCATGGTGGTTGTCTCCAAGAACATCAAACATTCCATCCGCTGGTATGCGGTGCAGTCGCTGGTGCTCGTGGGGCTTCTCGCCGCGCTCGGTGTCACCACTGGTGCGCAGGAGCTGCTTATGTGGGCGGGATCTGCCTTTATCACCAAGGTCGTCCTGGTCCCTTATATCCTCAACCGCGCATACAAGAAGATGGGCGAGCCGAGCGACGCATCGCTCAAGGCCGGCCTTAAGCCCGCGTGGGCCATCTGCATCATCGCCGTCGAGGTCGCGATCTGCTTTGCCGTCGTGACGCAGATTAGCCTGCCCACGGCCGAGGTCGCAACGCCTGCGCTCGCCATTAGCTTCGCTCACTTCTTTGTGGGCCTCACCTGCATCATCTCGCAGCGCAACATCATGAAGCAGATCTTCGGATACTGCCTTATGGAAAACGGCAGCCACGTGACGCTCGCGCTTTTGGCCCCCACCGCTCCCGAGATCATCGAGATCGGTATCGCCACCGACGCCATCTTTGCCGTCATCATCATGTCCATTGTCGTGCGTCGCATTTGGGACGACTCCCACTCGCTCGATGCGCGTGACCTGTCCGAGCTGAGGGGGTAGTCCATGGAAACGTTGATTCTCGCCCTGCTCGCGACTCCTTTGGTGTTCTCGCTGGTCATGGCGTTTTTGCCCAAGAACACGTCCTATAACGTGTTTGCCGGTCTCAACCTGGTCTCCGTCGCAGCCGTCCTGGTGCTGTCGATTGTGACGGCCGGTGACGTCCTTATGAGCGGCGACACCGCGAGCGCTCTTGGCCTGTGGTTCCACCTCGATTCGCTGGGCGCCATCTTTGTGCTGCTCATCGGCTTTATCGGTTTTCTTACGGGGCTGTTCTCGCTGCCCTATGTAAAGGCCGATATCGAGGAGGGCTCCATGCCCGCCGAGCGCGCCAAGCAGTATTTTGCGCTGTTTAGCCTGTTCGTGTTCACCATGCTGCTCGCGTGCCTGTCCAACAACATGATCCTCACGTGGGCCGCCGTGGAGGCAACCACGCTTTCCACCGTGTTCCTCGTGGGTATCTACAAGAACAAGACGGCCCTCGAGGCTTCTTGGAAGTATGCGATGGTCTGCACCGCCGGCGTGGCCTTTGGCCTGTTCGGTACGCTGCTGATCTACGCCAACGCCGACGTGATTCCCAACGCCCACGAGGCCGCATTCCTGTCGTGCGTGCTGCCGTATGCCGACCAGTTCGACCCGACGCTCATGCGCCTCGCATTTGCGTTTATCGTGATCGGCTTTGGCACCAAGGCCGGCTTGTTCCCCATGCACACTTGGCTGCCCGATGCCCACTCCCAGGCCCCGAGCCCTGTCTCGGCCCTGCTCTCGGGCGTGCTGCTTAAGTGCGCCATGCTTGTGATCATGCGCTTCTACGGCTTTACTATCCAGGCCGTGGGCGCCGAGTATCCGCAGCTTTTGCTGCTGATCGTCGGCACGCTGTCCATTTTGGTGGCGGCACTTTCTATGTTCCGCCAGGACGACCTCAAGCGCCGCTTTGCGTACTCGTCTGTGGAGAACGTGGGCGTTATCGCCCTGTGCCTGGGTATCGGCGGCCCGCTGGGTAT
>USEF01000046.1 GCA_900553475.1 uncultured Collinsella sp.
GGTTGTTGCCGAGGGCGTTGCCGCCGAGGGCGACGACAATACGATCGGGCTTGCCGTAGGGTTTTGACATGCGTGCCTCCTTATCGAAGAGTAGCGTACATCACGGCTTTAATGGTATGCATGCGGTTCTCTGCCTCTTGGAAGACGCGAGACTTATCGGACTCGAAGACCTCGTCGGAGACCTCCATCTCGGTTACGCCGAACTTCTCCGCGATTTCTGCTCCGATGGTGGTCTTGGTATCGTGGAAGCTCGGGAGGCAATGCATGAAGATAGCGTTGGGGTTTGCCTTTGCCATGACCTCCGAGGTTACGCGGTACGGGGAGAGCAGCTCGATACGGCTCTTCCAGAGCTCCTCAGCCTGGCCCATGCCAACCCAGACATCGGTGTAAATAACGTCGGCATCCTTTACGCCCTCATCGATGTTGTCAGTAAGCTGAATGGTGCAGCCATTTTCCTCGGCGATCTTCTGGCAAGTCTCAAGCAGCTCGGGATCAAAGTGGGTAGCGCCCTCAACGTCGCCCTTCGGCCCACAAGAGCAGAAGTTGATGCCGAGCTTGGCGCAGATAACCATGAGGGAATCGCTTACATTGCCCTGCTCCTTGCCAAGATAGGTCAGCTTGAGGCCACGCGTGTCACCGAATTCCTCGCGCATCGTAAGGATGTCTGCCAAAGCCTGGGTCGGGTGATACTCATTGGTGAGACCATTCCACACAGGAACGCCGGCCTTATCGGCAAGCTCCTCAACAATGGACTGGTCAGAGCCACGATACTCGATACCGTCGTACATGCGACCAAGCACGCGGGCGGTATCCTCAATGGACTCCTTTTTGCCCATCTGCGACGAACCGGGATCAAGGTAGGTTACACCTAAGCCGAGATCCATACCGCCCACCTCGAAAGCGCAGCGCGTACGCGTCGAAGTCTTTTCAAACAGCAGAACGATGTTCTTGCCCTCAAGATAACGATGGGGAGCGCCCATGCGCTTGAGATTCTTAAAGTCCCTCGAAAGCTCGAGCATATACTCGATCTCCTCGGTAGTGAAATCGAGCAGGGTCAGAAAACTACGACCAGAAAGATTCAGTGCCATGATAGGTTCCTTTCATTATTGACCTAATTGATGAGTGCGCGGCGCGCGAAGAACGCGCATCCGCGCATCTCGGACCAGAACGGAATTAAATTTCTTCGCGCCAGAACGGCATGGTCATGCAGCGCGGGCCACCACGACCACGAGACAGCTCTTCGGAAGGAGCAACCAACAGCTCAACGCCCGCCTTATAAAGCGCATCATTGGTAACAACGTTGCGCTCATAGACGCACACCTTACCCGGCGCAACAGCAAGCGTGTTGGAACCATCGTTCCACTGCTCACGGGATGCCTCGATCGGATCGCCGGCGCCGCATTCGATCATCGTGATATGGTCGATACCGGTTGCCATTTCAAGAATCTGCTGAATCGTTCCCTCGATCTCCTCGATAAAGACCTCGCCATCCGAATCGCCCTTGGTGAGTCGATAGGCACGAAGCGTCTCGTAGATACCGGGGTAGACGGTAAACTTATCGTAATCAACCTGAGTACAAACCGTATCAAGATGCATATAGGCATAGCCGTGGGGGATCTTGATGGCAAATACCTGCTCGATCTCGGACTCTCCCGTGCCCCAGAACAGATTCTTGGCAAGCTGGTCGATGGCTGCGGTCTGGGTACGCTCGGAAATACCGATCGCAAGCGTGGTGGCGTTAATGTTCAGAACATCGCCGCCTTCGATATGCCAATCGCTATTGTGGTCGTACCAAAGCGGAGCCCCAGCATAATCAGGATGGTGGCGCATGATGGTCTCATAGAATACGACCTCACGGTTGCGCTGATGCCAGTACATGCGGTTCATCATCGCACCCTTACCGACCACAGCGATCGGATCACGCGAGAAGTAGGAGGCGGGCATCGGGAACAAGACCATTTCATCGGGCTTCAGCTCGTCGCTATCCATGCTCGCAAGGGAACCGCTCACATGCGGAATCTCGAGATCGCGTACGTAGAGGCCGCCCATAGCGGTAAGGACAAACTCTTTGTTGTCCTTGATGGAGTCGAGCTTCTCCACGACTGCCTGACGAAGTGCCAGGTTCTCGATCTTGGCCTCGGGAACGAACTTGCTCATAAACTCGGCACGAGAACCCTCAACCTGATCGAAAGTCTCGGCAAGCAAGTCCTCCATATAAACGACCTCGGCGCCAGCACCGCGAAGAAGATTAGTGAACTCGTCATGCTCTCGCTGGGTATACTCGAGATAAAACGCGTCATGAATCCAGGCGCGCTCAAAATCCTCCGCCTTCATGTTTACCAGGTCCAAGCCCGGTCGGTGCACGCATACCTTCTTGAGGGCACCAATTTCGCTATGAACGTTCAGACCTTTGCTCATCATCGTTCCTTTCTGGATTAGAGCTCAATAGTTATTGCAATGGCTTACAAAGTTGTCGTTTCGTTTGCTAGACAATCGGAAGCAGACCGGATACCGCGGTAAATACGAGACAGACCACACTGACCACAAGGAAGAACTTCCAGGAAACTCGCCACCACTGGCCAAGAGAGATCTTGCAAACACCAAGACCGGCGACAAGCATTGCGCTGGTGGGGGAAATCAGCGACATCGCTGCAGATCCCATCGAAAGGCCAGTAACCGCAGCTTCTGGATTTAGCCCCATGAGCTCAACCAGAGGCCCAAAGACGGGGATGGTGAGCGCCGCGATGCCCGAAGAGCTGGGAACCAGAATCGAAAGCAAGTTGTCAACGACATACAAAATGCTGGTAAAGAGAACAGAGGGGATTCCGGCAAGGCCAGTCGCAAGAGCGTTTAGGACCGTATCGATAATCAAGCCATCGTTGGCGATAACCAAAATGCCTCGAGCAAGACCGACCACGACCGCAGAGAAAACAAAGTCGCCCAAACCCTTAACAAACTCTGTAGCAATCTCCTTCTCGCTCATGCCCGATACGATGCCAGACAGAAGCGCCATAGCCATAAAGACTGCAGAGATTTCGTTCATATACCAGCCCTGGGTTACAAGACCCCAGACAATGGCGGCGATTCCAAGCACGAATACGATGATTACTGCCTTCTGGCGCCCGGTGAAATCGGCTTCGAGCAGCTCGTCATTTGATGCATGCTCTTTGCGCTTCTCGATATCATCAGCGTAAGCAATCGAGGACTCGGGGTTCTTCTTCACCCTTCGAGCGTACAACACGACCCATGCAATAGCGATGGCGGTCAGCACAACTAGGGCAACAACGCGAAGCCAGAGCTGGGGATTACCCTGGATATTCAGAATTCCCTGAGCAATCAAAACATTGAAGGGATTGACCGTCGATGCGATATAGCCAATACGGGCCCCAACGAACACGATCATAAAGGCCGTAATGGAGTCATATCCCATAGCCATAACAATCGGCAACAAGATGGCAAAAAATGGAAGGGTCTCCTCCGCCATGCCGAACGTGCTACCGCCCAGCGCAAAAACCGCCATCAAAATCGGAATAATCAGGATGTCTTTACTCTTGAACTTCTTAACGATGCGCGCCACGCCGCTGGTGATTGCTCCAGTGGCAGTAATGACCTGAAAGGATCCGCCGACAATCAGAATAAAGGCAACGACCTCAACTGCCTGCTGAATTCCCACCGCAGGAGCCTCGAGCACATCGAACAGGCCTTGCTTCAGGTCAACCTCAGCGCCGTCTTCGTCCGCATAAACCTTTTCAACGGACTCATATGTTCCAGCAACAGTGACCTCGCGTCCGTTGAGCTCCTGCCTCTCAAACGAGCCGGAGGGAACGATCCACGTAAGAGCTGCGGTCAACACCATGAGAATGAAGATAATGGTGTAGACGTGCGGAATTCGTAGCCCACGTTTCTTTTGCACTTCGGCCATTATGCCTCCTTTAGTTTGCAGGTTTTCGATACGAGCTTTTCGCCGGCAACCTTATTATTCGGTTTTCACGCCAGTTGACATTAGATATTTATGCGAATGGATAGTATTAAAAGGCAGACGGGCTTTAGTTGATATATAAGCTCAATTATCGAACTAAATTGATATTTTTTATCAATTGGTGACTTTCAATCAAGAGCTTAAGCCGTCCACCGATACCCACAACATACTCACTTAAACTTCTCCCAGCAGAACGATAATTGACATCAGTCATCATCCGAATTAAAGCGAGCGTTCTAATGCCAATTCATGTCACCAGCGAAATCGGTAAGCTTAAACAGGCCCTTTTATATCGACCCGGTATCGAAACCCAAAACTATCCCGAAGGCCATTTTGGCCAAGTTTTTAGCCTAAGACCATCGAGCAGCCTATTTGACTTGGATAGAGCCCTAGCTGAGTGTGATGCCTATACCTCAGTGCTCGAGCATGAAGGCGTAGAGGTTCTGTATCTCGACCAACTTCTTATAGAAGCGCTTGACTCGTGCCCCGAAGCTCGAGCATCTTTTGTCGATTCCTTTGTCGATGAATGCGGCGCGATTGGCGCCGAGTTGCAGCAAGCAGTCCGCGAGCATCTTGAACACACCCGATCGGTGCGGGAGCTCGTCTCGGCATCGATTGGCGGCATCCGCCACGGGCAAGTTACATACTGCTTCGACGGCGGGGACAGGCTCGCCGAATTAACCGGCGAGGCCTATGCTCCTGACGAGCTGCTCGTTAGCCCATTAAACACCATGTGGTTCGTGCGCGACCCGGTAAGCACCATCGGCTCCGGCATCTCCTTCAACCACATGTATTGGCCCGAGCGCAATCGCGAAGTAGCGCTCTACCAAACGATTTTTAAATACCATCCCAATTTCAAGGACACGCCCGCGTTTTATCGTCACGATTCGACCTTCCATATTGAAGGGGGCGATATCATCAATCTTGATGCTCATAATGTCGCAGTCGGCATCTCTCAGAGAACCGAATCTGCAGCCATCGATATGCTCGCTCGTACCCTCCTGTGGAATCCCGACTCGAGCATCGACGCCGTATGGGCAATTGAGGTACCCGAGCGGAGCCTGTGTATCCATCTTGATACGTACCTAAGCCGGGTCGACTACGATACTTTTGTTGTCGACCCCCAGCTACTCGCAGAATCTCGCTCTTATCAGATTACGCGAAATCGAGCAGAGAATCTCTGCCAGATTCACGCCGTCGAAAAAGGAGTCAAGGAAGCACTGGCCGCCGCGCTCGGCATACCCGAGCTTCGTTTTATTCCCTGCGGTGGATCTAATCCCAATTTGGCAGAAAAAGAGTGCACGAATAACGCAGCCAGTGTGCTGTGCCTCCGACCGGGCAAAGTCTGTGTCTATGAAGAGAATCAAGCGACGAACGCTGCTCTTGAACAGGCCGGAATCGATCTTGTCCCCATTTCCATACACGAGCTGACAAACGGCTTTGGCGGGCCCAACTGTTTGTGCTTGCCACTTAGGCGTGATGAATAACATGGCCCAAGGGGATAACATTAAATGCCTTAGAACCCGCGAAGGCTTGACGCAGCAGCAATTTGCCGACATGCTCGGCGTTACCAAAGAAACGGTATGCCGTTGGGAACGTGGACACACCGCCGTCAAGGTGTCGACTCTCGATAAGCTGACCGAGCTTTTCGATGTAACGTTTGATGAGCTCGCCGCAAGTAATAGCGGCCTTGCTTCTGCCGGCTTAAGCTCGCGGCCTGAGAAAAGCCAGAACGTGGCCCAAAACGAAGAATGCGAAATCTATAAAATCGTACGCCGCAACGGTGGCTTTAGTCTTAAGAACAGTGGGCGCACCTTCGTTCCAAGACCCGTACTTGAAAGGCACCCGGGAGGCTTTCTAGTTCAGATGAACGGCAGCGGCATGTCACGCTGCTATCCGCAAAGCAGTGTTCTGCTGGTCGATCCTGTTGCTAAACCGTGGAACGGATGCACAGTCGTTGCCATGGTAGACGCATCAGCCATAGTTATTCGGCGTTATGAAATCCGAGGGAACACGATTGCGCTGTCAACGTATTCCTATTTGACAGAAGAACCCGACTTCACTCTGGACAGGCGTCGCCTTCGTATTTTAGGTGTCGTCGTTTGGTTTCAGGCAACTCACGATCTGACGTACTAGCCTCTTAGTCTTAAATCCCCAGGTGCCGTACCTGCTCGCGGCAAGAGCGTCCCTTTTGGCTGGTCGTTTAAGAACGTCCCCAATGACCAGGTGAATAGCAAAAGCCCCGCAGCCGGAGCGGACTGCGGGGCTCATGAAGAGAGGCTAGTTTGTGGGCGCTTTGCCTGGCGCCCACGAGAGAGGCAACGGAGTAGAGACTACTCGTGGATGCGGGTACCGGAGAGGCCGGCCATGGTCTCGGCGGCCTTGTCCAGGGCGCCGATGATGCAGGTGCGGCCCTTGCGGGAACGCGCGAACTTGATGGCAGCGCGGACCTTGGGCTCCATGGAACCCTTGCCGAACTGGCCCTCGTCGGCCAGGCGCTCGGCCTCGTCGGCGGTGATGTCCTCGAGCTCCTCCTGGTTGGGCTTGCCGAAGTTGATGGCGACATGCTCGACGGCGGTCAGCAGGAACAGGACGTCGGCGTCGCAGTCCTCGGCCAGCAGCTCGCCGCCCAGGTCCTTGTCGATGACGGCGGGAACGCCCTTGTAGCAGCCCTTGTTCTCGTAGTCGCGGACGACGGGGATGCCGCCGCCGCCGCAGGCGATGACGATGAACTCGTTGTCGAGCAGGTTGAGGATGGAGTCGGCCTCGACGATCTTCTTGGGATCGGGGGAGGCGACGACGCGACGCCAGCCGCGGCCGGAATCCTCGACGAAGACCTTGGAGGGATCCTCGGCCATGAACTCCTTGGCCTGCTCCTCGGTGTAGAAGGGGCCGATCGGCTTGGTCGGGTTCTTGAACGCGGGGTCGTCCGGGTCGCACTCGATCTGGGTGACGACGGTGGCGGCGTGCCAGCGCTTATAGCGCTTGTGCATCTCGCGGCCGATGCCCTGCTGCAGGTGATAGCCGATGTAGCCCTGGGACATGGCGCCGCACTCGGGCAGCGGCATCTCGGGGGTACCGATGGCGTCGTGGGCGGCGGCGAAGGCGTTCTGGATCATGCCGACCTGCGGGCCGTTGCCGTGGGTGATGATGATCTCGTTGCCCTGCTCGATCAGGCCGAGGAGAGCGTGGGCGGTGTTGCTCACGGCCTCGATCTGCTCGACGGGGTTGTTGCCGAGGGCGTTGCCGCCGAGGGCGACGACAATACGATCGGGCTTGCCAAGAGGCTTAGACATTGCTGGAATCCTTTCTGTAAAAGGCCTACAACCCATTAATAACCCGCGTCCGTGCGATACGCGAGTTTATTAAGGTTTATATTCTCTTTATCGCTCATTTTATTCATTTTGAAAATAGCGGAACGGTGAACGGTCGTTTTTATCCGCTCAGCGTACAGAACCCCAGCTCAAGCATATCTACGCCATTTACGTGCAACTTTATTTTAATAGAGCAGGGATTAGACCAGATTATGCAAACTATATCTCTGCTAAACACAAAACGGACAGCGCAATATCTTACTCGCACTATACGAGATTCTATGCACATATAAGTCGAGTATGCACCCCTGCAAAAACAAGGAGCTTTTCATCCAACAAAAGGAATAAAGAAGAGCTCCGAAAAAGCGGCAACGGCCAAGTCCCCCATCCATCCCCAAAGTGGCGCGAGGTTTCGCGGCAAAGCCGCGAAACAGCGAAGGGGACGGAATACCCGACCAACTACGTCCTTCATCCGCCCACACAATCCAAGGACGTAGTCGTAGCAGGATCTGAGGGCTGACCTTCGCGGACACTCCGCAGGACGAAAGAACCCCCGCCGCACGTAATGCGCAGCGGGGGTTCTTTCATGTCCGAGGACGTCCGCGAAGGTCAGCCCTCAGATCCTGCGGTGGGAGACCTAGGCCTCGTTGTACACCGTCTTGAGCTTCAGCAGGTGAGCGTAGCGGTCCATAGCGGCCTGCTCGTTCTCCTTGAAGAGCTCCTCGGCGCGCTCGGGGAAGGAACGCGTCAGCGAAGCGTAACGGGCCTCGTTCATCAGGAACTCCTGATAACCGCCCGCGGGCTCCTTGGAATCGAGCGAGAACTTCTTGCCGGCAGCAGCCTCGGGGTTGAAGCGGAAGAGGTTCCAGTAACCGCACTCGACAGCCTTCTTCATCTCGGCCTGGCAGTTCTGCATGCCACCCTTCTTGATGGAGTGCATCTCGCAGGGGCTGTAGCCGATGATGAGGGACGGGCCGTCGTAGGCCTCGGCCTCGTGGATGGCCTTGAGGGTCTGAGCCGGGTTGGCGCCCATGGCGACCTGCGCCACGTAGACGTAGCCGTAGCTCATGGCGATCTCGGCCAGGGACTTCTTCTTGGTCACCTTACCGGCAGCGGCGAACTGAGCGACCTGGCCCAGGTTCGAGGCCTTGGAGGCCTGACCGCCGGTGTTGGAGTAGACCTCGGTGTCGAAGACGAAGACGTTGACGTTGTGGCCGGAAGCCAGGACGTGGTCAATGCCGCCGAAGCCGATGTCGTAGGCCCAGCCGTCGCCGCCGAAGATCCAGAAGGACTTCTTGGTGAGGTAAGCCTTGTCGGCGAGGATCGCCTTGGAAGCGTCGCAGCCGCACTTCTCGAGCTCGGCGACGTAGGCAGCAGCAGCGGTCTTGGAGGCCTCGGCGTCGTTGACAGAGTCGATCCAAGCCTGGCCGGCGGCCTTGAGCTCATCGGACGGACCATCGGCAGCGATGATGTCCTGGGTAGCGGCGATCAGCTTCTTCTGGACGGCCTCGTAACCGACGGCCATGCCCAGACCGTGCTCGGCATTGTCCTCGAACAGGGAGTTGTTCCACGCCGGGCCGTGACCGTCCTTGTCCTTGCAGTAAGGAGCGGTGGCAGCGGGGTTGCCCCAAATGGAGGAGCAGCCGGTGGCGTTGGAGATGAACATGCGGTCGCCGGCAACCTGGGTCACCAGACGTGCATAGGCGGTCTCGGCGCAGCCGGCGCAGGAGCCGGAGAACTCCAGGTAGGGCTGCTTAAACTGGCTGCCCTTGACGTTGGCCGCGATGAGCTCCTTCTTCTCGGAGACGTTCTCGACCATGTAGTCCCAAACGGGCTGCTGGTCCATCTCCTGCTCGGTGGGAACCATCTCGAGGGCGCCCTTGGGGCAGACCTTGACGCAGTTGGTGCAACCCATGCAGTCGAGCGGGGACACGGCCATGGTGAACTTCATGCCCTTGGCCTTGGGGCCCATGGCGTCGAGCGTGCGGGTAGCCTCGGGCGCGGCGGCAGCCTCGTCCTCGGTCATCGCGAACGGACGGATGGTGGCATGCGGGCACACGTAGGCGCACTGGTTGCACTGGATGCACTTGGTCTCGTCCCAATGGGGAACGACCACGGCGACGCCGCGCTTCTCGTATGCGGAGGCGCCCAGCTCAAACTGGCCGTCGGCGCAACCGACGAAGGCGGAAACGGGCAGGCTGTCGCCATCCATGCGATCGATGGGCTCGAGCAGGTTCTTGACCTGCTGGGCGATAGCGGACTTGGTCTCCTCGGAGAGCTCGACGGGAGCGGCATCCTCGGCAGTTGCCCAGTCGGCCGGAACCTCGAACTTACGGAAGGCGGTAGCGCCGGCATCGATGGCCTTGTGGTTGGCGTCGACGATGGCCTGGCCCTTCTTCATGTAGGACTTGGTGGCCGCGTCCTTCATGTACTGCAGAGCGTCCTCGGCGGGCAAGACCTTGGCCAGCGCGAAGAAGGCGGACTGGAGCACCGTGTTGGTGCGCTTGCCCATGCCGACCTTGGCGGCCAGGTCGATAGCGTCGATCAGGTAGACGTTGACGTTGTTGTTCGCGATGTAGCGCTTGGCCACGGCGGGCATGTGCTCGGCGAACTCCTCGTCGCTCCACTGGCAGTTGACCAGGAAGGTGCCACCCGGCTTGACGTCGCGGACCATCTTGAAGCCCTTGACGATGTAGCTGGGGTTGTGGCAGGCGACAAAGTCGGCCTTGGTCACGTAGTACGGCGAACGGATCGGGGAATCACCAAAGCGCAGGTGCGAAACGGTGACGCCGCCGGTCTTCTTGGAGTCGTACTGGAAGTAGGCCTGGACGTACTTGTCGGTGTGGTCGCCGATGATCTTGATCGAGTTCTTGTTGGCGCCGACGGTACCGTCGCCACCCAGACCCCAGAACTTGCACTCGATGGTGCCGGGGGCTGCGGTGTTGGGCGCATCCTCGACCTCGGGCAGGCTCAGGTTGGTCACGTCATCGACAATGCCGATGGTGAACTCGCGCTTGGGCTCGTCCTTCTTGAGCTCCTCGAAGACAGCGAACGCGGACGCGGGAGGCGTGTCCTTGCTGCCCAAGCCATAACGGCCG
>USEF01000047.1 GCA_900553475.1 uncultured Collinsella sp.
TGTCCATCCTCGCAGTATCCGGTTCTCAAGGTGCACGCTCTGCGGCTCATCCGGTCCGACCGGGCCGCGCGGCAAGGAGATATATTGCCAGACCGCGAAGCCCTGTGGGACGTCAATTCCACTCTTCACAAGTCCTACACAATACATTGCTTCCTATATAAGTCATAGAAAGGCTGGTGCAGAAATACTGCACGTATCAGATGATGACCCTTCGGTTAAGAGATATATAAAGATCGGTCACCTGTAAGTGTCTATCTACCCGCGCTTTTGCTATATAAACCAGCGCTTCAGATAAAAAGAGGGAGCGCCGCGCACAACGCGACACTCCCCTAGCGATTCAAGAGAATCTATTAGGCCTCGAGAGCCTTCTTGGCGATGGTAGCCAGCTCGTTGAAGGACTCGATGTCCTCGTAAGCCATCTGAGCCAGGACCTTGCGGTCGAGCTCGATGCCGGCAACCTTCAGGCCGTGCATGAACTGAGAGTAAGAGATGTCGTTCAGGCGAGCAGCAGCGTTGATACGAGTGATCCAAAGAGAACGGATCTCGCGCTTCTTGTTGCGGCGATCACGATACTGATACTGCAGGGAGTGCTGGACCTGCTCTTTAGCATGCTTGTAAGTACGCGAAGCGGCACCGTAGTAACCCTTCGCACGGTGCATAACGGTACGGCGCTTCTTCTTGGCGGCAACAGCGCGCTTAATACGTGCCATGTTCTATCAACTCCTAGACGGTAAAACGAAAAACGGGAACGCGAACTTAGGCGAGACGCGACTTGATGACCTTGCGGTCGGCAGCGGCGATCTCGGTCTCCTGACGGAAGCCACGCTTACGCTTGGTGGACTTCTTGCTCAGGATGTGGCTCTTGAAAGCCTTGGCGCGCATAAGCTTGCCGGTACCAGTCTTGCGGAAACGCTTCTTGGTGCCGCTGTGGGACTTCATCTTAGGCATGAAATACTCCTTAATCGGTTACAGAACACTAGTTACTTGGTATCGCTTGCCGCTTTATCCTCATCGAAGGCGCCCTTAATCGGGGCGAGCAGCATAAGCATGTTACGGCCTTCCATCTTAGGCTTGGACTCGACCGTAGCGTAAGGCTTGAGATCCTCGGCGAGGCGCTCGAGAACGTTAAGGCCCTGCTCCGGGTGAGCCATCTCACGGCCGCGGAACATGATGGTGATCTTAACGCGTGCGCCCTTCTTGAGGAAACGCAGAACGTGGCCCTTCTTGGTCTCGTAGTCGCCAACGTCGATCTTGGGTCGGAACTTCATTTCCTTGACCTCGACCTTGGACTGGTTCTTACGAGCAGCCTTGGCCTTCATGGCCTGCTGGTACTTGAACTTACCGTAGTCCATGACCTTGCAGACCGGCGGCTCCGCGTTGGGAGCGATCTCGACCAGGTCGAGACCCTGGTCGTCGGCGACGCGCTGGGCATCGCGGATGGCGAACAGGCCGAGCTGAGAGCCATCGACGCCAATCAAACGGCACGAAGATGCAGTGATCTCGTCGTTGATGCGGGTGTCATCAGACTTAGCTATTTTCCCTACCTCCATTCATAAAAAAATAACCCGGCGCTTCTCAACAACCAGGTCGTACACATAGACTTCCTCGATTTGAGGAAGGGAATCTAAGTTGTATGACCAGTCAGCTGCTCATTGGCGCCAAAAGGTGGGAGCCCTCGGGTTCCTCTTTAGGGCATTGCGGGAACAACGCCTTGCGAATAATAACACGTACAGCGCGTTATCACATTACGTACACGAAAAAGAGGCCTTGACCCCCTTGAACGCTCGCTTGTATGTATGGTGCCCGAGGCGAGACTCGAACTCGCACGTTGTTGCCAACGGTGGATTTTGAGTCCACTGCGTCTGCCAATTCCGCCACTCGGGCACGCAATGCGTGAGTTAGTTTATCACAGCTTTCTGTTGATTAGTCCGAAAATGGAACTTCGAGCATTTCGATAAGCTCAACCTTGCGTAACATCTCCCGCTTACGACATCCACGTCCGTCAACCGAGGTCTCGCCCATCTGGTTGTCATAGGGATCCTCGCGCATACCATCGAGAGCAGGCACAAATTCAGCCTGGAATCGATTGTTGGCCACCATACGCCACGGATCGAGATTGCCAAAGTAGTGACGACGACGCCACTCCTCCCCCATCCTGCGTGCCGAGGAACCAAACGATACGTCGGCGTTAAGCCAACCGGTCTGTGGCGTATAGAACTCAGCCCAATCGTGCGGCCCCACCGAATCGGGCGCAACATACAGGCCGCTCTGCCAACGAGCAGGCACCCCCGCGATGCGGCACATGGTGATAAACGTGAGCGCCATAACGCCGCAATCGCCGCGGAGCGAATGCGCACAGTCGTCGGCAATAGATCCCAAAAGCAGGTACGGTGGCTGATAGCGATAGTCGATATGCTGTGTCAGGTAATCATAGATAGCACGAGCGCGATCGAGCGGATCCTCGAGTCCGTCAACAACACTGGCCGTCAGCTGCTGCAGATACGGCGTGAATGCAATGTGCGGACGGTCCTCGGAAATATCCTCGGACAGCGGCGCGTCCATACACGGATGCGCCGGAAGCGCACCCCCATAGATATCGCGATAAGCGGCATCGATGTGATAACGATAGGTCACCGAGAATGAGCGCTCACTCGAAGAAGACCACGAGGCGGTACGCGCCGAAGCGTTCGCGGGAGCAACAGTACCCTCCGGCGTCATGTCGAGAATCTCGACCTGAGACTGTTGGCGGCAGGTGGCGGCAACGGGAAGCCAAGCGTGAACGGTCTCCCCCTCTAGAGCGCCGGGGACAGACAAGGACGCTTTAAGCGTAATGACGCGAGCCAATCCGTTTTGCGACTCCATCTCCTTGAGCATCTCGTTGCGCAGTGCAATTCCGTCCGTAGGATCGGGCCGCATGCCGGGAACCTCTTTGGGATATACGCGAAGCGAATCGAGGAAGTTGTCGAGAACGAACAGCTCGCCATCGATAAAGCGCCAGTCAATACGCTTACGATCAATCAGATCGTCAAACTGCTCCTCGGTAAACTCAGGCCACTCCTCGCGAATCATCGCAATAGCTCGATCGCGCGACACCGAAAAATGAAGCGGCGTCTCAAGCATGCGATACCGCTCGGCACGAACGCAGGCGGCAAGCGAGGGATCGGGATTTTGGGCAAGTAGGCGGTCGCAAGCCTCAATAGCCTGCGAAAGATACCCCGCGTCCTTTAAACGCAGAATCTCGGGTGGCAAGCCAATATCTAGAAAACGGAAGTCATCATTGCAAACATCAACAGAGCAACCAACCGGCCCCTCGTCAATAACCTTCCCATCCGAAGGCAGCACCTTAACAACAGCCATACTAAAACTCCAAGTCACTAGAACGCTTGAAGTCCATTGTAGCGAGATAAAAAAGAAAGCCCCAATAAAGGAACTCTCAACACCGATAAACGGTACCTAGAAAAAATGAATTCAGCCCAGTAACCCTGTAGCGAGTTAACGAAGGAGGCCCCGTTCACCCGAAGCTTTTCCCATTGCGCGACTTCTGGCAAAGCCAGGTGAGCGCAAGGGAAAAGCGTAGGGTGAACGGGGCCTCCGACGGGAAAGTTAAACCGCTACTTACGCCTTGTTGACGGAGCCAAACTCCTCCATGAGCTCCTTGGTGCGGGCAACGATGTTGTCGCGACCAGGCTTGAGGAGCTTGCGGGGGTCAAAGCCCTTGCCCTGCTGATCCTTGCCAGCCTCGATGTACTCGCGAACGCCCTTGGCGAAGACGAGCTGCAGATCGGTGTTGACGTTGATCTTGGAGATACCCAGGGAGATGGCCTTCTTGATCTGATCCTCGGGGATGCCGGTGCCACCGTGCAGAACGAGGGGCAGGTCGCCGGTCTCGGCCTTGATCTCGCCCAGACGCTCGAAGGAAAGGCCAGCCCAGTCGGCGGGATACACGCCGTGGATGTTGCCGATACCGCAGGCGAGGAAGTCGACGCCCAGGTCAGCAATCTGCTTGCACTCAGCGGGGTCAGCGAGCTCGCCGTTGGAGGTCACGCCGTCCTCGGTGCCGCCGATGCCGCCGACCTCGGCCTCGATGGACATGCCCTTGGAGTGGGCAAGCTCAACGAGCTCCTTGGTGCGGTCGAGGTTAAGCTGGAAGGTCTCCTCGTGAGAGCCGTCATACATGATGGACGTGAAGCCGGCCTCGATGCACTTGAAGCAGTCCTCGTAAGAACCGTGATCGAGGTGAAGGGCGACGGGGACGGTAACGCCCGTGGCCTCGACGGCAGCCTTGACCATGTCGGCGCAGACCTTGAAACCGCCCATCCACTTAGCGGCACCAGCGGTGCACTGAAGGATCAGTGGAGACTTGGCCTCCTCGGCGGCCTGGAGAATAGCCAGGGTCCACTCGAGGTTGTTGGTGTTGAAGGCACCGAGAGCGTACTTGCCGGCCTCGGCCTTCTTGAGCATGTCTGCTGCGTTGACGAGCATAAAAGAAACCTCCTGTAAGGTTGCTCCGATAACGCCTGAGATTTTACCACGACATACCCGAGCATAAACGTTCGTTTGTTCACGAATACCATCCGATTGGACAAATTTTGACCGTTTGCCCCACAGAATCGACCCACTGGGGAAAATAGCTTGACGATTGAGCGGTCTTCGTGGTTCGAAAGACGGCTTCGAGCCTACATCTGCATAAACGGATTCTGCATAAGTTCGCGCGCCATCGTGGTCGAATCGCCATGGCCCGTCAAGCAAACGGTATCGGGCGGAAGCGTCTTGGCAAGTTTGGAGAGCGAGCGCATAATCGCCGCCTCGTCACCGCCGGAAAGATCGGTACGACCGTGGCTGCCCGGGAAAAGCGTGTCGCCCACAAAGGCGATGTTCCCCTGCTCGGTCGCGGCGAACAGGACGATGCCGCCCGGCGTATGCCCCGGCGTCTCGATCACCTGCAGACAGACGTCGCCCACCTCGATTGTATCGCCCTCGGCAAGCAAGCGCGTCGGCTCACCCGGATCGGGCGTCTCGATACCCCACATGGCGCGCTGCTCCTCGATATTTGGGCGAGGTACCGTCACGTCCTTAGCGCACAACTCATATAGTGCGCCGTCGCCAACAACAGCTCGAACCCCGGCGACCCCGCCAACATGGTCGGCATGACCGTGCGTGCAGACAGAGCCGAGTACGCGAACCTCGGGACGCGCGGTGCGGATATGCTCCACAAGACGCTCGCCCTCCCACGCCGGATCGACGATTAAGCACTCGTCATTCGAAATCACGGCGTAACTGTTGGTCTGAATCGGGCCGTTGACGAGCGCCTCAATCGAAGCCACGCCTCGGGGTGTCAGGTCCAAAGTCATACCGTCCATGCGCATACTCTCCTTCTAAAATACGTTTGAGGCACCAAACGATGCCTCAAACGTAACCAATATCTATGATGCTGAGAGGCTCTCGCACCTACACACGGCGCTTGAGCTGAGCTCCGCCTTCGCCGGGCATAAGACGGCGAGCGTCGTAGACCGAGTCGACACTGCTGATGGAAGCCAGCAGCGGATCCAGACCGCTCGCGTCCGAGATCTCGACCATGAAGCGCAGGGTTGCAATACCCTCGCGGTTGGTCGATGTGGCGGCAGAAAGGATATTGCCGCCCGCATCGCCAATGGCAATGGTGACATCCTTGAGCAGGCCCATGCGGTCCAGGCACTCGACCACGATCTCGACCTGGAAGAGGGTGTCGGCAGCGCCGTCCCACTCCACATCGATCATGCGCTCGGGATGTTCCATAAGACCCTTGACGTTAGGGCAGTTGGCGCGATGCACCGAAACGCCACGACCGCGCGTGATGAAGCCGACGATGTCGTCGCCCGTCACGGGGTTGCAGCAATGAGCCAGACGGACCAGCAGGCCGCTGTTGCTCTCGCCCTTGACGATAATGCCGTTACTTGCGCTCTTGCCGCGCTTTTGCGGCTTGCGGTTGGAGCCGCGAGCGGGCTGCTTCACGACCTCGGCGATAGCCTCGGCCTTGGTGAGCTGTTCCTCGGGTTTGGGGTCCAAGATTTGCTCGACCTTATTGCCCACAGCGCGCGGGGCAACCTTGCCGGCGCCGACGGCGGCAAACAGGTCCTCGAGCTGCTTGAAGTTAAACTGCTCCGCCACGGCGTTGAGTGCACGCGTTGAACGCGGTGTAGAAATGCCATAGCCACGCTTACGCAAGTCCTTGGCCAGCATATCGCGACCGGCGGCAGCGTCGTCGTCCTTGGTCGCAGCGGCAAAATAGCGGCGGATCTTTGACTTGGCGGAAGGTGTCTTAACGATCTTGAGCCAATCGCGCGACGGCTTGGAACTCTTGTTAGTCAGGATTTCAACGCGGTCGCCCGTCTTGATCTCGTGCGTGAGCGGAGCCACCGCACCGTTGATTTTGGCGCCGACGCAGTGGTTTCCCACCTCGGTGTGAACGGCATAGGCAAAGTCGAGCGGCGTGGAGCCGGCACGAAGCGCCATGACCTCGCCTTTGGGCGTGAAGACAAAGATCTCCTGATCGAACAGATCGACCTTCAGTGAGTGCAGGTATTCCTTGGCATCGGTGATCTCGTCGGAAGCCGCCCAATCGAGCGAATGCTTGAGCCAGTTGATCTGGTCGTCCAAACGTTGAGCGTCATTGGTCTTGGAAGCAGACGATCCGCCCGACTTCTTATATAGCCAGTGGGCGGCAATGCCGTACTCGGCCTGCTCATGCATCTCGTAGGTTCGAATCTGAATCTCGAGCGGACGAGCCGTAGGGCCGATGACCGTCGTGTGGAGCGACTGGTAGTTATTGACCTTGGGCATGGCGATATAGTCTTTAAAGCGACCAGGCATGGGGTGCCACAGCGTATGCACCGCACCGAGCGTGGAGTAGCAATCGCGCACCGAATGGGTAATAACGCGCAGCGCCACCAGGTCGTAGATCTCGGAGAACTCCTTGCCCTTGCGCTTCATCTTTTGGTAGATGGACCAATAGTGCTTGGAGCGGCCGTTGATCTGGAAGTCCTCCAGACCAATGCGGTTGAGCTCATCGGTAAGCGTCTTGATGGTCTCGGCAAGGTAGCGCTCGCGGACCTCGCGCGACTCAGCCACCATGCGCGCGATGCGCTGGTAGGCATCGGGCTCCAGGTAGAAGAAGGACAGGTCCTCGAGCTCCCACTTAATAGAGCTCATGCCCAGGCGGTCGGCCAAGGGCGCGTACACGTCCATGGTCTCGCGAGCCTTAAACAGGCGGCGATCCTCGCGCAGGGCTGCCAGCGTTCGCATGTTGTGCAGACGGTCGGCAAGTTTAACGATGATGACGCGAATGTCCTTGGACATGGCGAGGAACATCTTGCGCAGCGTGAGCGCCTGCTTCTCGTCCATGCTGTCGACTTCGATGTTGGTGAGCTTGGTCACGCCATCGACGAGCTCGGCCACCGTATCGCCAAACAGGCCGGAAACATCGGCGAGCGAGGTCTCAGTATCCTCGACGGTATCGTGCAGCAGCGCGGCGCACACCACATCGCAGTCCATCTTGAGATCGGCCAAAATGATGGCAACCTCGACGGGATGGTTAATGTACATCTCGCCCGAGCGGCGCTTTTGGTTGCAGTGCTTCTCGGCGGCAAAGCAGTAGGCCTGCTCAACCTTAGAAAAGTCGTCCTCATTCATATATTTGAGGCACAGGCGCTCCAGCTTGTCGTAGCTGTCCGCCATAATCTCGGGCGGCAGCTCATCGGCATGCTTATAGTGCTCCATCTCCGAAAACGGCTGGAGGGTGGAATCATGGGCGGTACGGGCTGCGGCATCCATCGAGGTCCCCTTCCCCTAGGCCCGCGGTACGATCGGGCGGTTAACTTTGGCTAGCATATCAGAAGCGCACGAATCGAGCGCCCAGCTCCGGAAAGCCGAAAACTCCATGCGCGAGCGCAAGCCCTCCAAATAGCGAATTGACCTGCTCAATTGCACGCAGCCGGGGTTTTCGGCCATCGCGATGCGACGAGTGTCGTCAAACCCCGAAACTCGACAGAAACCAAGCTCTTCGAAGATTCCCAGGCCGCTTTCCACCGAACGCTCGTCGACCGGCGTGCGAGCATCGATGGCAAGGCACATCTGCGCGATGTCGATATCGCTCGCGCTAAAGGAATCGTCCCCGGTTTTGCCGCGGTTGGAGCGCCACATGGTCTGCAGCGCGCGATAGAGCGTGACGAGCTCGTCGCGCTCGGGCGCATAGCAGTCGAGCAGGCGCTCGTTAATGCGGGCGTCGCGCGACGAATAGAGCAGATGGATCACGGCGGGCTGGCCATCGCGGCCGGCACGTCCGCTCATCTGGTTGAACTCGATGGCGCCAAACGGCATGTGGTAGAGCACGACATGGCGGATATCGGGCAGGTTGACACCCTCGCCAAAGGCGGAGGTCGAGACGATGCAGCTGAGGCTTCCGTCTCGGAATGCTTCCTCCACGCGACGGCGATCGGAACGCGCAAGCCCCGCGTTATAGAACGCGATATGGGTTGCGCAATCGGGCACACGTTTGCGCAACGTCTTGGCGAGCGCCACGGACTGGTCGCGCGAATTGACGTAGATGACGGTCTTTTCCCCCGTCGCCACAATCGACACCAAACGGTTCTCGCGACTTGCAAGATCACGGTCGTCCTCGAGCCGCAGGTTCTCGCGCACCGTCTCGTCGACCACCGTGCGAGTGATCGGCAGCATGCGGGCAAGCTCGGCCACGACCGGAGCCGTCGCGGTGGCCGTCGCAGCCATAACGACCGGGTCACCCAGGGCTTTGAGGATATCGGGCATGTCAAGATAGGCGCTACGGTCGCCGCCCTTGGCAAGGCCGGCGTGGTGCGCCTCATCGATAACGACAAAGCCGATGCGGCCCGAACGCGCGAAACGGTCACGGTGGATAGACAGGAACTCGGGTGTCGTGAGCACGATACCGGTGCGGCCCGAAGCTAGACCGGCGAACACGTCATCGCGCGCCGCCTCCACGGTCTCGCCGGTCAACACGCCGACGCCAATGCCGAGCGCGGCCATCGTCGACGAGAGGTGATAGGCCTGGTCGGCAACGAGCGCGCGCAGCGGATAGACAAAGATGCTCGCACGCCCGCGAAGAACCGCCTCGCGCGCGGCATGCACATGGAAGATGAGCGACTTGCCGCGCCCCGTTCCCATAACGGCCAGAACACTTTGGTGATCGGCCAGGGCATCGAGCGCCTCGACCTGCGCGCGGTGCGGCTGGTTCGAGCCTATAAAGCTATGGATAAGCGAGCGCGTCAGCTCGGTATAAGAAAGCTGGGCGAGTGTCTCGCGCTTACGCGACTCCAGGCGCAGGCCGGAATCCGCCGGCTGCACGCCACGACGAAGCTCGCATGCCGGATCGTCGACGCTGGGCAGCGTGGTATCGCGGACCAGAACATCCTTGATCATGAGCTTGGGCTTCACACGCCCCTGCCAATGCTCGGCAACGGCCTCGAACACCAAGTCGACAGCACTATCGCAGTTGATGAGCTTATCGATTTGCGGCACGCGGAACATAATGGCCGGCACGCTTGCGGCGCCATCGGTCGCCACAAAGCGCATGTGCTCGCCGGTTTTGCCCACCACGGCGCGATCGCACATCGTCACGCCCTCGGCGGCCAGCAGCGGCACCTTGTTGCCCTGGCCAAACGGCTCAAGACGGGAAATCTGCTCTATAGTCTCGATATTCAGCTCGGAAAGGTCGACCGTGGCGGCAACCTCGTCGATGTCTTCAAAGTCCTCGGCGGGAATCTCCGATAGCACGGCGGAAAGGCGACGACGGAATTCATCGAGCTTGGATGCCTCGATGGTCACACCCACCGCACCGGCATGTCCGCCGCGACGAATCAGCAGGTCGGAACAGCGCTCGACGGCGTCAAACAGGTTAACTTTGCCCACCGAGCGACCAGAGCCGCGCGCGATACCGTCCTCGATCGAGAACAGCAGCGCCGGCACGTGATAGCGGTTGGTCAGACGGCTTGCCACGATGCCCTTGACACCCTCGTGCCAGCCTTCGCCGCCCACGACGATCGCGCGTCCGCCGTCATAGGTCTCCTCGACCTTTGCCATGGCATCGCGCGTGAGCTCCGCCTCGATCTCACGGCGCTGGCGGTTGATTTCCTCGAGC